>JAVWRQ010000020.1:3521-40207 GCA_036634775.1 Clostridium sp. | reverse complement strand
GACTCCGACCGAGGCGGTTAGCGTTCCTGAGACTCCGACCGTTTCCGGAACGGTACCTCCCACGTCGGCGACGGTTTCGGAATAGAGCAGAATCGAGAGAGTTAAAAGAGAGTTGAAAATAAAATCAAAAAAACATTAAAAGTGCTTGACCTGATAAATGAGCTAGGGTATAATACTACTTGCTGTGACATTGGGCCATCGCCAAATGGTAAGGCAACGGACTCTGACTCCGTCATTCTGAAGGTTCGAATCCTTCTGGCCCAGTTTAATAGAAGATAAAAAAGTCTGCAGACTTAAAACCTGCAGACTTTTTTGTGTAACGAGTCTGCTTTACAGACTCGTTATCTTCATGATTCAATTATATGTTTGAAGTCGTCGATGAATTCGATCACAGCTGTTTCTTTTGTGGCCCAGGAAGTAACCAGACGAATCGCCTGTGTCCCATCTTCTAAATCACGTTCAATATTAAATGTATACGTTTGAGCTAATTTTTCAACCTGCTCCTCTTTGATGATTGGGAAGAGTTGATTGGAATTGGATGGTGATAAGAAAGGAATGCCACATTGGATAATCGCATCTCTCAGCAGATCGGCCATACGATTTGCATGCTCCGCCAGTTCATAGAACAGGCCATCGGTAAACAGAGTTTCAAATTGAATGCCCAGAGTAAACCCTTTTGCCAGCATAGCGCCGCGCTGTTTAATCATAAAACGAAAATCTTTCTTTAATTCATCGTTTCGAATCACGAGAGCTTCTCCGAATAACGCCCCATTCTTTGTGCCGCCGATGTAGAATAAATCCGTGAGAGCAGCAAGATCTGCCATGGTCAGGTCGTTGATAGAACTGGTGAGAGCAGCACCCAGACGCGCTCCGTCCAGAAATAGGTACAACCCGTTCAGATGACAAAAATGACTGATTTTTTCTAATTCTTCTTTTGTATATTGTGTCCCAAGCTCTGTTGTATTAGAGACATATACCATCTTTGGCTGAACAAAATGTTCGTCCTGGTGAAAGGCAAGTGCTTTCTGAATCTTGTCTACCGTGAGTTTGCCATCTTCACAGGGAATGGTAAAAACCTTATGCCCGGATGCCTCTACAGCACCGGTCTCGTGGACATTGATATGTCCGGTAGCTGCAGAAATCACAGCCTGAAATGGGCGTAGAGCATAGGCAATCGCTGTCATATTCGTCTGGGTTCCGCCTACCAGGAAGTGAACGTCTATATTATTACAGTTACATTCTTTTTTAATCAGTTCAGCAGCATGCAGACAATGGTCATCCAGTCCATAACCGATATTCTGCTCTAAATTAGCTTGTATAAGAGCATCCAGAATTCGTGGGTGCGCGCCTTCGCTATAATCATTGGTAAAACTATACATATTGAATTCCTCCTGTCGACATTTTCCTTTATTTTGAATGAATTAAACAGGATTGTCAAGAAAAAAATTAAACAGAACATATTTTCGCTTATTGGCTTGATAAGATAGCTTCTGTGCATTATAATCGAAAGAGGTAAAAGCGTGGAAACGTAAAAGACGGAGGAATTTTATGGCAGAGTTTAAATTGCATTCAGAATATGCTCCAACCGGTGACCAGCCACAGGCGATAGAAGAGCTCGTGACCGGATTTCGGGAAGGAAACCAATTTCAGACATTATTGGGCGTTACAGGTTCCGGTAAAACATTTACGATGGCTAATGTCATTCAGCAATTACAGAAGCCGACCTTGATCATCGCACATAATAAAACGCTGGCCGCTCAGCTCTACAGTGAGTTCAAAGAATATTTTCCGGAGAATGCCGTAGAGTATTTTGTCAGTTACTATGATTATTATCAGCCGGAGGCTTATGTTCCTTCGACGGACACCTATATAGAGAAAGACTCTGCTATTAATGATGAGATTGATAAGCTGCGGCATTCGGCTACGGCAGCACTGTCCGAACGGAACGATGTCATCATAGTAGCTTCGGTATCCTGTATCTACGGTCTGGGAAGTCCCATCGACTATAAGGAGATGGTTATTTCCCTGCGTCCGGGTATGGAAAAAGATCGGGATGACGTGATTCATAAGTTAATTGATATACAATATACAAGAAATGATATGGATTTCAAGCGAGGGAGTTTTCGCGTCAGAGGAGATGTGCTGGAGGTGTATCCGGCTTATTCCGGTGGTGAGGCGTACCGAATTGAATTCTTTGGCGATGAAGTAGAACGTATTACAGAGATTGATACATTGACAGGAGAAGTCAAGGCAGAACTGGGACATATCGCTATCTTTCCAGCATCTCATTATGTCATCCCAAGAGATAAGATGGAACTGGCGGCCGACCATATATTGGTGGAATTAAAAGAACAGGTAGCTTATTTTAAAAGTGAAGATAAACTGCTAGAGGCACAGCGAATCTCAGAGCGGACGAACTTTGATGTAGAGATGATGAAAGAGACCGGATTTTGCTCCGGTATCGAGAATTATTCCCGGCATTTGACGGGGTCCAAAGCGGGGGAACCACCTTGCACGCTGATTGATTATTTTCCGGAGGACTTTCTGATCATAGTGGACGAGTCTCATATCACATTGCCACAGGTGCGCGGTATGTATGCCGGAGATCGTTCCAGAAAGACTACTTTGGTGAATTTTGGCTTTCGCCTGCCCTCGGCACTGGATAACCGTCCTCTGAATTTTACCGAATTCGAAGATAAGATTGATCAGATGATGTTTGTTTCGGCAACTCCGTCTGTCTATG
Source organism: Clostridium sp. (assembly GCA_036634775.1). GTDB lineage: Bacteria > Bacillota > Clostridia > Lachnospirales > Lachnospiraceae > Otoolea. The sequence goes on along the minus strand of JAVWRQ010000020.1, from coordinate 37,464 downwards.
AGAAAGAACATGAACTTTTGCGGACCGAGCAGATTATACGCCCGACAGGACTGCTGGATCCACCGATTGAAGTGCGTCCGGTGGCAGGGCAAATCGATGATCTGGTGTCTGAAGTCAATCGGGAAGTAGAGCAAAAGCATAAGGTGCTGATCACGACACTTACGAAACGAATGGCCGAGGATTTGACCGATTATATGCGGGATGTAGGCATTCGAATCAAATACCTGCATTCGGATATTGATACACTGGAACGTGCAGAGATTATCCGTGATATGCGTTTGGATGTATTTGATGTATTAGTGGGAATCAATCTCCTAAGAGAAGGTCTGGATATTCCGGAGATTGCTCTGGTCGCGATATTAGATGCAGACAAAGAGGGATTTCTCCGTTCGGCCACCTCGCTGATTCAGACGGTAGGACGTGCTGCCAGAAACTCCGACGGTCACGTTATTATGTATGCCGATCGAATCACTGATTCGATGCGCATGGCTATCGATGAGACCAATCGAAGAAGAGAAATTCAAAATGCATATAATGAAAAACACCATATTACACCAACCACGATTCAAAAGGCAGTCCGTGATTTAATTAGTATTTCAAAGGCAGCCGATGGCATTACGAATCAGGTGACGAAAGATCCGGAATCCATGGATGTAAAAGAATTAAACAAACTGGTGAAGGAACTGACTAAGAAGATGCATCAGGCAGCTGCAGAGCTGAACTTTGAAGAGGCGGCTATGCTGCGTGACCGTATGGTGGAAGTGAAAAAGATGCTTTTAGAGCTGGAGAAGAACTAATCTACACTCAATCGTTCGACTGTGGTTGACAAGGGACTTATACCCGCGGTAGAATAAATCGTCGGGATGAAAGGTTTGGGTGAAGTACAGTGAAGCTTTATGAAGGCGAAATCGAAAAAGATTATATCGTGCAGAGTGTGATGCTGGAAGAACGACTGACCAGACGTTTGGAAGCTTTGGGCGTAAATGAACATACAAAAGTAACGATTTTGAACAAGAAAAAAAGTGGTACATTAATTATAAAAGTAAGAGGAACCCGATTGGCTCTGGGGCAGAAGATTGCCGATGGAATAGAGATAAGGGAGGCAGATTCTTATGGACGATCATGATAAGACGATTACCGTTGGATTTGTCGGGAATCCAAACTGTGGCAAAACCACACTTTTTAATGCATTTACCGGAGCAAAACTAAAAGTAGCCAACTGGCCGGGAGTAACAGTAGAGCGGATGGAAGGCGAGACCTCTTACAAGGGACGTCCGATTAAAGTGATTGATCTGCCCGGTATTTACAGCCTCACTTCGTATACGATAGAAGAGCGTGTGACGAGAAAATGCATCGAAGATAACGAGATAGATGTAATTATTAATGTGGTGGACGCATCATCACTGGAGCGAAATCTCTATTTGACACTACAGCTTCTGGAACTGAAGAAACCGGTTATTCTGGCTCTCAACATGATGGATATTGTGGAAGACCAGGGAATTGAGATCGATTTACATCGGTTGCCGGAGATGCTGGGGCAGATTCCGGTGGTGCCTGTTTCTGCCAGAAAAAGAACCGGCCTGGATGTACTCTTACATGCGGTGGTTCATCACTATGAGGAAGAGCCGCAGGGCGTAGTCGTTTGTTATTCGGAACCGATTGAGACGAGACTGGCGAAGATAGAAGTAGTTCTGAAGGCACGGTTCGGACAGTTGGATAATATGCGCTGGCATGCAATTAAGATGCTAGAATACGACGAGGAAGTCTGTAAAGACCACCCGGTAGATTTGACCGATATTGTAGATCGAAATTTTGAAAAAGATATTATTAATGAGAAGTATGATTACATAGAGAATATAATCGATGAGTGCCTATTTAATAAGACAAAGAAGTCTGCATTTACCGATAAACTGGACAAGATCCTGACGCATCCGTTTTGGGGAATCCCTATATTTCTTGGGATTATGGCACTTGTTTTTTTCTTTACATTTATCGTTGGAGATTTTCTGAAAGGATATTTCCAAAGTGGTCTGGAGTGGTTCTCCGGATCGACACTGGTATTTATGCAGAGCGTTCATGTATCCGATTGGCTGATTTCCCTGATTGTGAACGGGATTATCGCAGGAGTAGGGGGAATCCTCACATTTTTACCCAATATTTTCATTCTTTTTCTGGCACTGGCTTTTCTGGAAGACAGCGGTTATATGTCACGGGTCGCTTATGTTATGAATGAGACGATGGGCCGGGTGGGTCTGTCCGGTAAAGCGTTTTTACCTATGCTGCTGGGATTTGGATGTACGGTTCCGGCCATTATGGCGACGCGGGCACTGGAGAATCAGAAAGACAGGCGGCGAACGATACTCATTACGCCTTTTATGTCCTGTTCTGCCCGATTGCCTATTTACGTGCTGTTTTCAGAGATGTTTTTCCCCGGAAGGGCACTGATGGTGGCATATTCCCTATATATTATAGGTTTGCTCATGGCGATTTTAGTAGCCTATGTGATACAAAAGGCATCAAAAAAGAAGTATGAGAATATCCTTTTGATTGAACTGCCGGAATATAAGACACCCAATGGCAGGACGGTAGGAATCTATGTGTGGGACAAGGTAAAAGATTATCTGACAAAAGCAGGTACGACTATTTTTGTTGCCTCCATTATTCTCTGGTTTATATTAAATGTGGGACCACATGGGTTTGTGAGTGATGTCTCCAATAGCTTTGCGGCAATCATCGGAATCGCCATTGCTCCGATCTTAAAACCGGCAGGTCTGGGAAGCTGGCAGATCGTCGTAGCTCTGATTTCCGGAATTTCGGCTAAGGAAGTGGTCGTATCCAGTTTTTCGGTACTCTATGGAATTGCGAATATTAATTCTGCAGCAGGGATGGCAGAACTTTCGACAGCACTGGGTGGAGTGGGATTTGGCGGGGTCAATGCCTATGCCCTGATGATATTCTGCTTGCTTTATACGCCTTGTATGGCTACGATTGCTACGATTAAGAGAGAGACCGGATCGATGCGCTGGACCGGCATGATGATTGCATTTCAGCTGGTAGTAGCGTGGACATCTGCGGTATTGGTATTCCAGATAGGAAGCCGCATATTCTAGGCAAAAGTTATAGATTCCGAGTAAAAGTTTTATATTTAAAATAAAACCGTATATCTTAAGGGGAGAATGAGAAAGTACGGTAAGAGATAAGGAGGGGGGAAACATGGACTATCGAGCACTTATGGATATGGCGGTGCTGGCCGGTGAGATTATGCTAATCAGCGGAGCCGAAGTCTACCGGATTGAAGATACTGTGAATCGTATCCTAAAGCATTCCGGAGTGGAGAATACCGAAGTATTTGTGCTGGCAACCGGGATATTTGCGACACTTTCCGATCCCTCTATTGGAGCCATTACTATCGTAAAACGAGTAAATAAGCGTTCGGCGAATTTGAACCGAATTTACTGTGTCAATAATATCTCCAGACTCTTTTGCAATGATGAATTAGAAGTGGAAGATGCGAAGGACGCGCTAAAGAAGATATCGGTAGAGATTCAGTATGGTCCATTAAAGAAAAGTGTGGGCTATATTATGACACCTACTTTTTTTGCGGTGTTGTTCGGTGGAACGATAAGGGACTGCGTAGCTGCAGCAATCGTGGGAGTCGTACTGGCTCTGACGGAGTACTGGGTTTCAAAACTTCGTTTTAATGATTTCTGCCTGAATGCTTCTGCTGCCTTTTTTATAACGATGACGGCTCTTTTTCTGCGTGCTGTGACGTTTCCAATGTTGAATGTGGATGCCGTGATCATTAGTGCCATTATGCCTCTTGTACCCGGCGTAACCTTTACCTATGCGATTCGCGATACTTTGAATGGCGATTACAGTTCCGGAAGTGCACGGATTGTAGAGGCAATTGTGGTGGCTCTGGCGGTGGCTTCCGGTGTGGGTGTCGGTATGCTGGTATTTCCGCTGCTGGGAGGTGTGCTATGACGTGGATGGTTCAGAGCATAGCTGCATTTTTTGCAATTTATGGATTTTCACTGATTTTAGAAGTGCCTAAGAAATATCTGATTTTTACGGGATTAGCCGGAGGCGTGTGTTGGGGCGTGTACTTTGCAGTCGGTCAAAGCGGATACTCACTGATCGCAGCTGCGTTCCTGTGCAGTGCAGCTGTATCGCTTTTAAGTCATATATTCGCCAGAGTTTTAAAAGCACCGGTGACTGTATTTTTAGTAGCCGGGATTCTTCCGTCAGTACCGGGCGCGTCTATTTACCGCTGTGTCTACTATATGATAAAAGGCGATGCGGTATTGTCTAACTATCATCTGGTGCAGACGATTCAGATTGCGGGAGCGATGGCGATGGCAATCTTTATTGTGGATTCCATCTTTCGCTTGATTCAGAAAAATCCGGAGGAATCGTAATGCAATCAAGGTCTTTGGAATAGTGATAGATGTGGTCGGACAATCGGTCTTCCGGTGGAACTTCAGACTGATTGATGAGAGATATCATTTCATTTAGATCCTCATAAGAAAGAGCTTTTTTCATAGGGGTAAGCAGAACTTCGTGGATACTGGAAGGAATAATGATTATATCATCATTCATCCGTGCTGCGAAGTTTTTTAATACATTTTCATAAAGCATGCAGACGGCTCCGTTGATTCCATTTTGATTGGTGAGCACATGGAGTGAAACAGGAGGTGGATCAGGAAAGACGATACAAGCTTCACCGCCGCTGAGATCCATCAAAGCATTTTCGATTGAAACGATTTGAACCGGAAACAGCAGTGGTGTATTGTGTTTTGCCAGTGGAAGCAGCACTTCTTTTTTCACATTCCACATCTCTAGGTGCGAATGGTGAATCAGTGCTGTCATCTGTCCTTTTTTACATTCGGACACCATCAGATAAAATACGATGGCGAGATCCAGAAAAATATAGTGGGGAACATCTGATAATAAAATTTCATTGTCAGCGGCATTTAAAAGTTTAAATGAAACGTTATCTTTGATTGACTCAAAATACTGTAAATCATTACAAAGATTTGCGGGTGAGAAAGTCTGTTCTTTGTAAAGAACAAGAATTCGATCTACAATTGTGGTCAGAGAAAGTCCTTTTTCGGCCTCCTTATAGTAGTCATTTAGGTAAATGGTGGGAACAAAGGGACTGCCGGGTGAGACAATTGACAGGCCATCCAAAAGCAATCCGTTGTTTTTGAGTACCTGCTCCAGTGTTACCGTGAGATGTTCGCCCAGCTTCTGTTGAACTGATGCCTTGATGTCTTCTAAAAATGTTTCGTATACCATATTGATACCTCCTGATTGGAATATTATGTCAACTGCCAAAACGAGTGCCGGCAGGTGCATGAGATGTGAAATACAAAAAACTCAAACTATAAAAGTAAAAATAAGGGGGAATAAGAAATAAGAAATAAGAAATAAGAAAATACTGAAAATTTGAAGATAAAGCCATTATACCCAAGTGCATGTTATTTAGCAAGTGATTTTTATGAAATAGGAGCACTTTCCTATTACATAAAAAAATACAGCGAGTGGAGAGGAGAATCTTCCCCTTCACTCGCTGTATTTGATTGTTATTTAAAATCGTCGGCAGATACAAGCCCTTTTTCAATTAGGAAGGTTCGTGCTACATCGGCTCTGTCTTTGCCTTCTTCGACTACCTGATAATTCAGTCCCTGCATGGTCGTGTCATCTAACAGGCCATACATGACGGACAAAACATCGTTTAATTCTGGATATTTTTTAAGTGTGCTGTCCTTGATCATGGGAAGCATAAAATATGGTGGGAAGAAGTTTTTATCATCTTCCAAAAGAACCAGATCATATTTCTTTAGCAGTCCATCAGTAGAAAATGCAGTGATTACATCTACTTGATTCGAAGTGATGGCTTTATACATAAGGGTACCTGAAAAATTATGAGTGGATTTGAACTTCACACCATAGTTTTTCTCAATGCCGGGCAAACCATCATCGCGAACTGCAAACTCAGGTGAACATCCGAGTTTAAAGAGTCCATTGACATTTTTTAAATCGGAAATCGTTTTTAAGTTGTATTTAGCGGCCGTTTCTTTCGTTACAGCCAGTACATAGGTATTATTGAAACCAAAATTGCTGAGGACTTTGACATTATGCTGCTCTTGGAGCTGTTTGGCGACCGCTTCATAGACTTCTTCCTTGGTCATGCCGGGAACTACCGTATTACCCAGAATCGTTCCGTAGGCCGTGCCGGTATATTCCGGATAGATGTCTATTTCATTGCCGTCCAATGCCTGAAAGGCAATCATGGTACCGCCCAGAGCCATCTTTCTTGTCACTTTTAAATCGGTCTTTGCTTCAATAAGGTCAGCCATCATATTTCCGATGATAACCGATTCGCATCCCTCTTTCGATCCGATATACAGGTCAGCCTTAGAATTATAGAACTGAACGGCCATCAAGACAAATGCTGCGGCAATGGCAGAGGTAGCGAGAATTAAAGTATTCTTCCTGTGCTTTTGTTCTTTCAATGCCCGCTCCGGACTTAATTCTGCAGTCGATAATCGCAGTGCAATCGGAGTTACGGCGCGCTCTACCCGTGACATAATAAAATCCATCAAGAGAGCCAGAATACAGGCCGGAATGGCTCCTGCTAAAATCATATAAGAGTTATCAGTCTGAATCCCGCTTATTACCAAAGTGCCCAGACCACCGGCGCCGATGTAGGCAGCGATGGTTACCAGACCAACCGCTGTAACACTGGAGATACGGATTCCTGCCATAATAACAGGAAGCGCCAGTGGCAGTTTCACTTTAAAAAGCACTTGATTATTCGTCATACCAATACCTTGTGCTGCTTCCAGTGTATCTCGGTTGATACTGTCAAGTCCTGCACAGGTATTCTTTAAAATAGGCAGCAGAGAGTAGATGACAACCATGAAAATGGCCGTACCGGATCCAATGCCAAAGTAAGGAACCAGAAATCCTAAGATTGCAAGACTGGGAATTGCCTGAACAACATTGGCAATACCTAAGACCGGCTTGCGGACTTTTATTTTACCGGAAATCAAAATACCCAGGGGAATGCCAATGATAATGGCAGCAGCGACTGCCAAAATGGTCAGCTTAATATGGCTTAAAAGAAGCTGGGTAATATATGCATGCTGCTCTGAAACATAGGTGAATAATCCTGTCATACGCCTGCCTCCTGTCCATTAGTAAGCGTCTCCAAGTCCATAAATTGACTGGAAAGAGCCGTCACTAAGCTAGATTTGGTAATCAGTCCGGTAAGCCGTCCGTCTTCTTCCAAAATAGGAATGGCCGAGACATCATAGAGATTGATCATTTTGAGAAGTTCAATAATTGAAGTGTCAGGTTTGGCCGTAATTTTAGCTGTTTTTACAACTTCACTGACCGGAGCGACCTTGTCTTCTGCCCGTAAAATATGCCGAGCATTGACAATCCCCAAGAACCTGTCATTGTCATCATCGTCAATGACCATCAGACTATCTACCTTCTGAATTCGCATCTTTTCAATACATTTAAGCATCGGAATACTGGGTGTAGTGACCACCGGAGTGCGAATCATAATATCTTTTGCATGAATAAATTCAGGACTGGACCAGATGCGGTTCTTACCTACGAATGTACTGACAAAGCCATCTGCCGGATGCTTGAGAATCTGTTCCGGTTTGTCATACTGTAAAATGTGTCCATCATTCATAATACAAATGCGATCTGCAATTTTCACGGCTTCATCCATATCATGAGTTACGAAAATAATCGTCTTATGCAAATGAGCCTGTAGATTCACCAGTTCGTCCTGAAGGCCGGAGCGGGTAATGGGATCCAGTGCGGAGAATGGTTCATCCATCAGTATGATATCGGGATCCATAGCAAATGCTCTGGCAACACCAATACGCTGCATCTGACCGCCTGAAAGCTGGATGGGATATCGATCTAAATAGAAGTCGGGATCCAGACCGACCATTTTCATGAGCTGCAAGGTACGTTCGGTAATTTCCTTTTTTTCTTTTTTCTGTAAATTTGGGATAATTTCGATATTTTGACGTACCGTCATGTGTGGGAAAAGTCCGGTCTGTTGAATAACATACCCCATACTGCGTCTGAGAATAATTGGATCAATTGTGGAAATGTCCGTGCCGTTAATTAAAATCGTTCCTTCTGAGGTGGAGATGAGCCGGTTAATCATCTTTAGGGTTGTTGTTTTTCCGCAACCGGATGGACCAATCAGAACAATAATCTCGCCATCATACATCTTCAGATTTATATCCTGTAAAACCGGCGTACTTTTATAAAATTTTGATACGTGTTGAAATTCAATCATATAAAACCTCCTTTCAAAAAACAATGACAACCTACATAAAGATTTGGGTTGTCAGTTCTACCAATTTTATTATATAGTAAAGTTGGCACTTTATCAACTAAAAAATTTGCAGAACTAAAAATATTTTTTAGGGGTAAAATAAGGGAAACAGAACAGAAAAAGTACAAGAATGGACAGAATATAATGAATAATATAAACAATATATACAATAATAGCGATAAAAAATGATTATAACAGAATAAAACAAAGATATAACGACAAAAACAAAATAGTTAAAGAAAATACGAGAAAAGTATTGACAAATAGATTGCATAAGCATATAATAAAGACAACAAAAGAAAAGAAACTTTAAAGCTTTTGAATATAGCAGAAGGAGGTACAGACCACCAGAAAACTTAATTCAGTCTAGTTCTTTAAAGAACCGGACAAAGGAAAGCACAACAACCTAATATAGAACAAAAGAAATACACCAAAGAAAATCTATATAAATATCTTAGTAAAAGAGTTATTTTAGTAGTACGACGAGAAAGTATTATTAGAAAGAATAAAAACTAAGATGAGAATAGATAATTAAAAAAAATTGGTCGAATAAAAAGAAGGGTTGTTGGAAGAAAACTTAATATAGATGAAACTATTAACCTTTAGAAAACGAGGTATAGTCCAATGGATGAGATAGTTTAGAACGGGTATCGATAGAAGATATAATCGATGCCCGTTCTTATTTTTGTAAAAAATTTTTACAACAAAATTTTATGTAATAGGAGAGCGCTCCTAATCACATAACGTCTAAACACCTTCTAGTTCAAAAGGTGGAGTATATTCTTCTCTGGCACTGCTTTTTTCTTGCATGAACCCCGTAGTAAGTCCCAGACTGATCGCAGTATCTAAAACCTTCTCATATTCATAAGTAGTAATCCGGCGATTGATCTCCGGATAATTTTTGCTATGATAAAAAGGAGTATACTGGCTTAGCAAACTTAACATGTAACCACCTTCCGGCAGTTCATCGTGAATCCGGTGCATGAGGCGGATGGAGTCTTCTTTTTGACCGGGGAGTACCATATGACGAATGATAACGCCTTTCTTTATTAGAGAACAACATTGCGTTCCTTCGTGAAAATCTTCAAATATAAGGGAACCGGTTTGTCGAATCATCTGCTGAAGTGCTTTTTGCGCAAATTCAAAGTAATCGGGAGCACCGGAATATGTATCGGAAATCCTGCTGTCAAAATACTTTAAATCGGGCAGCCATATATCAACATAAGGAGCGAGTGCCTGTATGGTTTCTGTCGTTTCGTAACCACCGCAGTTATAGACGAAGGGAATCGTAATCTGCTCTTTTACCGAAGCGATTGCTTCTATAACAGAGGGAAGATACTGAGTTGCCGTAACCAGATTAATATTATGAGCTCCTTTTTCCTGCAACTCCAGAAAAATCTCTGATAATCGCTGGGTAGAAATTATTTTTCCAAATCCTTCACTGCTGATTTTGTAGTTCTGGCAGAAGCAACAGCGCAGCGTACAGCCGGAGAAGAAAATGGTGCCGCTGCCGTGAATGCCACTGATGCAAGGTTCTTCCCACATGTGGAGCGCTGCTCTGGCGACGGTGATTTCTGCCGGACTTTTACAGTAACCGGTTTGTTTGTAACGGTTGACACCACAGTTTCTGGGGCAGAAATTACAGGTATGATAATCAAAATTACAGTTCATGGTATTTCTCCTTGATCCTATAAATATGGTTTGATCTGCAGCCAGTTTTCAATGAGCCGTTCCGGTGAAAACGCGGCATTGGCAGGACTGGTGGAGGGCAGTTTTATCGCTGCTTTTTTTGTTTCTCCCAAACAGTACTTCTCATATAACCGAGATGAAGTATTACCATTGGTAAAAATCCGGCATATGGAGGAGTGATTCAATACTTGATTTAAATCATTGGGGACTACATTTTTAATGGAGCTGTCACTGGAACCTTCGATATCACAACTTTCAATGACGTCCCATATGGCGATATGATGTTTCAGTAAAAACTGTTTCTTTTCCTCTATTGTGGTTGGAAGGACATCTTCTACCACGCCGGACAGGACTTTCCAAAAACGGTTTTGTGGGTGTCCATAAAAAAAATGACTTTCTCTGGATTTTACGGAAGGAAAGGAACCTAAAATTAAAACTCTGGAATTCTCATCAAATACCGGCTGAATGCCGTGGTTTTCATGGGACATAATCGAACACTCCTGTCTGCCTTTATTGCCTCAAGAGTATCACAAAATATTAAAAAAGACAAATTTAATATTTCACTTCTTGATTTATGGGAGCAGTGACACTATAATAGTCTAGAATAGGTTAAATTTAACCTATTTAGAATGGAGAACATACATGGAGAACAATAACAACCAGAATAAGAATGGTAAAAACCCGAAAGGCGGTCAGAATATTACGGTTTTTATCATTACGATGTTATTCACACTGCTTTGCGTCAGTGCTATGCATAGCTTGTTTCAACAGAGTCGAACGAAAGTGGTTCCTTACAGTGAATTTAATCAGATGTTAAAAGATGGAGATGTGGAATCGGTCGTGATCAGCAACAGCAAGATTCAGATCACACCAAAGTCGAATTCCAAGAAGTATCCCGGTTCGCAGAACAAATATGGCGGGCTCATTGGGGTAGAATACTACACGATTCCGTTATATGATCCCGATCTGCAGATCAAACTAGATAAGGCAGGAGTCAGTACTTATGAGGCAGCACAGACCGATGCCAGTGCCAGTCTGCTCCTCATTCTTTTAGAATGGGTGCTTCCGATTGGTGCGATGTTGTTTTTATTTAATTTTATGATGAAGCGCATGGGCGGTGGAAATGGGATTATGGGCGTTGGTAAGAGTAATGCCAAGGTCTATGTGCAGAAGACGACCGGGATTACATTTAAAGATGTAGCCGGCGAGGATGAGGCGAAAGAATCGCTTACTGAAATCGTAGATTTCCTTCACAATCCGGGCAAGTATACTAAGATTGGTGCGAAACTTCCAAAGGGCGCACTGCTTGTGGGACCTCCCGGAACCGGTAAAACACTTCTTGCCAAAGCGGTAGCAGGAGAAGCGAAAGTACCATTTTACTCATTGACCGGTTCGGACTTCGTAGAGATGTTCGTCGGTGTTGGTGCTTCCCGTGTTAGAGATCTCTTTAAGCAGGCACAGCAGTCGGCTCCCTGCATTATCTTTATTGATGAGTTGGATGCTATCGGCAAGAGCCGTGATTCCAGAATGGGCGGTAACGACGAGAGAGAACAGACATTGAATCAGCTTCTCTCCGAGATGGATGGTTTCGACTCATCGAAAGGTCTTCTCGTTATGGCAGCTACCAACCGTCCGGAAGTTTTAGATCCGGCACTTCTTCGTCCGGGACGTTTTGACCGGAGAATTATTGTAGATAAACCTGATTTAAAAGGACGTGTCAACATTTTAAAGGTACATTCAAAAGATGTCAAGTTGGATGAATCGGTCGATTTTGAAGAGATTGCCTTGGCGACTTCCGGTGCCGTGGGCGCAGACTTGGCTAATATGATGAATGAAGCGGCAATTACCGCAGTTAAACACGGACGTAATGCAGTGGCTCAGCAGGATCTATTTGAGTCGGTGGAACTTGTATTAGTGGGAAAAGAGAAGAAAGATCGAATCTTAAGTAAAGAAGAACGTCGTATTGTTTCTTATCATGAAGTCGGTCACGCGCTGGTCAGTGCCTTGCAAAAAGATTCCGAACCGGTGCAGAAGATTACGATCGTACCAAGAACCATGGGTGCCTTGGGTTATGTTATGCATGTTCCGGAGGAAGAGAAATTCCTCAACACAGAGAAAGAGATGCGCGGCATGTTGGTGGGATATCTGGCCGGACGTGCGGCAGAGGAAATCATCTTTGATACTGTGACGACGGGTGCATCTAACGATATTGAGAATGCCACCAGAATCGCCAGAGCGATGGTAACGCAGTATGGTATGTCGACAACATTTGGTCTCATGGGTCTGGAGACACAGGAAAACCAATATTTAAATGGCAGAACTGTTTTAAACTGCAGTGATGCGACCGCAGCCGATGTGGATAAAGAAGTGATGGGAATTTTGAAAAATGCCTATGCGGAAGCCAAACAGATGCTGAATGAGAACCGCGATGCTATGGATAAGATCGCCGATTTCCTGATTGAGAAAGAAACCATTACAGGAAAAGAATTCATGAAGATTTTCCGCCAGGTCAAAGGACTTCCTGAGCCGGAAGAAAAAACGGTGATAGACGCAGAAACACTAGATGATAATCTTTCTATGGCTGCGGCAGAAGTGACGGGAGCCGGGACGGATGTGGAAGAAGCTAAAACGGAAGAAGCGGTAACAGAAGAAGTCACAACGAAAGAAGCGGTAACGGAAGAAGTCGCAACGAAAGATACGGCAACAGAAGAGTAGAAGATTATGTTAGAATAGGTAATAAAAACGAGCCGGAGGACCGGCTCGTTTTTATTATTGAGATTTTAATGATAGAGTTTCTTATGCTCATAAATTGGTTCTGAAGTGAGGTCAATGCCCAATTTCTTGAAAATCTTGATATCTACTTCTGAAAGCATGACGGAGGTGTGAACCTGACATCCTTTTAGCTTGGCCAGCTGTTCCAATGCAATCTGCGCGTTCTTATCGGTAGCAGCGCAGGTAGACAGTGCAATCAGCACTTCGTCGGTATGAAGACGTGGATTCTGGCTTCCCAGATAGTCTACTTTCAGTTTTTGAATCGGTTCAATCGCAATCGGTGAAATCAGATGTGTATCGTGAGGAATACCTCCCAATAGCTTGACAGCACTTAAAAGGAGCGCAGCAGATGCCCCCAGAAGATTACTGGTTTTGCCTGTTTCGATGCGTCCGTCCGCCAGCTCAATCGCCGCTGCCGGAGAACCTTCCTGTTCTGCCAGTTGCAGTGCTGTCGGAACGACTTTACGCATCTCTGTGGTGACTTTGGCCTGTTTCATCAAGAGCTCAATCTTATAGACTTCATCCCGGCTGCCCTGTTCTCTGGCTACGCGGTTTAGAGCGGCATAATAACGACGGATAATCTCCTGCTTTGATGCCTCACAGCAGATGTCGTTATCAATAATGCAGTAACCGGCCATATTAACACCCATATCGGTAGGAGATTTGTAAGGATTCTCTCCATAAATTCCCTCGAACATGGCACTGAGTACCGGAAAAATCTCGATATCACGATTATAATTGACGGTGGTTACACCGTAGGCTTCCAGATGAAATGGATCAATCATATTCACATCGTTTAAGTCGGCGGTAGCCGCTTCATAGGCTAAATTAACCGGGTGTTTTAAAGGCAGGTTCCAAATAGGAAATGTCTCGAACTTAGCGTATCCGGCTTTGACACCGCGCTTATTCTCGTGGTAGAGCTGAGAGAGGCAGGCGGCCATCTTACCACTGCCCGGTCCGGGGGCTGTGACGATGACCAGTGGTTTGCTAGTTTCGATATAATCGTTTTTGCCATAGCCTTCATCGCTGACAATCAGGGAAACATTGCCCGGATAACCTTCAATCGTATAGTGGCGATATACGCGAATGCCCATACGCTCTAATTTTTGCTTAAACGTATCGGCGCTGGTCTGACCGGAGTAGTGGGTGATGACAACGCTGCCCACATAAAGTCCCTTATCGGTAAAAGCCTGAATTAAGCGCAGAACATCGACATCGTATGTGATTCCGAGATCGGAGCGGATTTTGTTCTTTTCGATATCGCCGGCACTGATTGCAATTACGATTTCAGCCTGGTCGGCTAATTGTAAAAGCATACGCAATTTACTATCCGGAGCAAATCCGGGGAGAACTCTGGACGCGTGGTAGTCATCAAACAGTTTCCCACCAAATTCCAGATAAAGTTTGTCACCGAATTGATCAATCCGTTCGCGAATATGATCTGACTGCGTTTTCAGATATTGGTTGTTATCAAATCCTATTTTCATGATTAGCTGTCCTTTTCTATTGTAAGTTTATGTTTTTAAGTATTCTTATCTATTATCCTACAAAAAAGTCATTTTGAGTAGTGCAAAATGAAAAATATTTACTTTTTCTGCATAAATACTATAATTACAGCAAAGAAAAGACTTTAGGGTGGTCAAAAATTCCATAAAATGATATAATATGGTAAATTATGTGCAATGCCAATTCATGTTACCAATAAAAAACAAGAGGATGAATCGATGAAAAGATGGCTTTTACTTGTGGCTTGTGCCGGTTTCCTGACCGGGTGCAGCCGCTACACGCCCATTGAGATGTCGCCGGAAGCGACTCAGACGGAGCCGAGTGCGCCGGAACAGGCAGCAGAAGCACCGCTCAATGAAAATGCACGATCAGGAGAAAACGCACAGGCAGGAGAAAACGCACAGGCAGCAGACAATACACCGTCAGGAGAAAGCAACGATGGAATCATTCATATTACAGATGATTCCGTTCGTGATATTCCACCCAGGACACCGGTTAAAGTAAAAGGAATTTATGTTTCTGCTTATGTGGCAGGGAGCGAAAACCTGATGGATGCGGTCATCCAGAATGTGGATGACACAGAGATTAATGCAATCGTGATTGATTTTAAAGACGATGACGGAAGAATCACCACCCCCATAGATATACCGGTATTTAATGAACTGGAAGCCTGTAAAACTTATGTACGTGATATGAAGGGTCTGGTTCAGAAATTAAAAGAGCATGGTATCTATGTCATTGCACGAGTGGTTACATTTAAAGCCCCATACTTGGCAGAGAAAAAACCGGAATGGAGCCTGAAGCGGGCAGATGGCTCTCTTTATCGTGACAAGAAGGGGCTGGCGTGGGTCAATCCATATAAACAGGAAGTGTGGGATTATCTGATCGAAGTAGGCAATCAGGCAGCGGATATCGGATTTGATGAAGTACAGTTTGACTATATCCGATTTGCGACAGATTCTACGATGAAAGAAGTCGTATTTGATGAGGCCGATACAAGAGGCCGGAGTAAGACCGATATCATTTCAGAATTTACCCAGTTCGCCTATGAAAAACTGACGGCAAAAGGACTTTTTGTATCAGCCGATGTATTTGGGGCAATTATTGGAAGTGAGGAAGATGCTGAATCAGTGGGGCAGATATACGGAGAATTAGCCGGACATCTGGATTATATCTGTCCGATGATCTATCCGTCGCATTACGGTGATGGAAACTTTGGACTGGATCATCCCGATATGCATCCCTACGAGACGATTTTGGCATCCCTGCAGAAATCCAGGGAAGAATTGGCACTCTATAAGACCGAGGAACAGCCGCAGGCAATTGTGCGCCCATGGCTGCAGGATTTTACGGCCAGTTATCTGCAGCACTATATTAAATATGGAGATGAAGAGATTCGCGAACAGATCCGCGCCGTCCAAGATGCGGGGTATGATGAGTGGATTCTTTGGAGTGCTGCAAACAAATACCACTATGGTGGAGTCGCAGCGGCAGAATAGACGAGATAGAATAGATAGACAGAATAGATGAGGCAAGGTGGATTATATGGAAAAAATTCCGAAACCGGGAGAATTTTATCATCATTTTAAAAATAAGATGTATCAGGTTCTGGCAGTGGCCACTCACTCCGAGACGGGCGAGCAGATGGTTGTCTACCAGGCACTCTATGGGGACTTTGGTGTATATGTGCGCCCATTGGCGATGTTCATGGAGCTGGTGGATAAAATCAAATATCCGGAAGCGGTGCAGGATGAACGATTTCTTCGGGTGTCACCCGGCGGAGATGTCTTGAGAGAAGATGGTGTATTCGATGCGGGAACCGGCACGCCAGCGGGAAAATCGGCCGAAGATTCGTCTGCGGCAGAAGAGGTGCCTGTGAATCCGCTTTTGATGGACTTTTTAGATGCGGATACCTGTGAAGAGAAGATGGCGGTTCTCCAGATGATGAAAGGGAAAATCGGCAGTCGGGAACTAGATAGTCTGTATTGGTCCTTGGATGCGAAACCATGTGAAGGGACGATCGACGAACAACTGGACAAACTGAAACAATATCTGGGGATGCAGCAGCGATTTGATGGATCCAGACTGCGTCGGGGCTGATGCGATGTTTGATATAGAAGAGGAACTGAAAAAACTTCCGGCTCAGCCGGGAGTTTATATTATGCATGATATAAAAGATGAAATCATCTATGTAGGAAAAGCAATCAGTCTGAAGAACCGGGTGCGCCAGTATTTTCAAAGCAGTCGAAATAAAACCTCTAAGATTGAGCAGATGGTATCCCGTATCGCCAGATTTGAGTATATCGTCACTGACTCAGAACTGGAAGCACTGGTACTGGAATGCAATCTGATCAAGGAGCACAGACCCAAGTATAACACGATGCTCAAAGATGATAAGACGTATCCCTATATTCAGGTGACGGTATCGGAAGATTATCCCAGAATTCTATTTTCCAGAATTATGAAGAAAAATGGAAATCGATATTTTGGACCATTTACCAGTGCAGGGGCAGTGAAAGATACCATTGATCTGATTCATAAGTTGTACCGAATCCGAACCTGTAACCGCAGACTTCCACAGGATATAGGCAAAGACAGACCCTGTCTTTATTATCATATCAAACAGTGTGATGCTCCCTGTCAGGGATATGTCTCGAAAGAGGAATACGGGCAGTTAGTCAAACAGGCATTGGACTTTTTGAATGGAAAATACGAACCGGTCATTCATTTTCTGGCGGATAAGATGACAGCCGCCTCGGATGCCATGGATTTTGAACAGGCCATTGAATATCGGGAACTTTTGACCAGCGTGCGCAAAATCGCCCAGAAACAGAAGATCACCAGTCAGAGTATGGACGACAGAGATATCATCGCCATGGCGAAAGATGACCGAGACGCGGTCGTTCAGGTGTTCTTTGTGCGCGATGGCAGATTGATTGGAAGGGAACATTTTCATCTGAATATTTCATTGGCAGAGGATGACAGTCAGATCCTGAACAGTTTTGTAAAGCAGTTCTATGCGGGAACACCGTTTATCCCCCACGAGATATGGATTCAGGAAGAACTGGAAGATGAAGAAATCATCAGTCGTTTTCTGACATCTAAGCGAGGCGGAAAAGTAAAACTGGTCGTACCTAAAAAGGGCAGCAAAGAGCAGCTGGTCGAACTGGCAGAGAAGAATGCTCAAATGGTACTTTCACAGGATAAAGAGAAGATAAAGCGTGAGGAGCTTAAGACGATAGGCGCGATGAACCAGGTTGGAGAATGGTTGAATCTGGGAGGAATCCGCAGGGTCGAGGCTTATGATATTTCCAATATCAGTGGTTTTGAATCGGTGGGTTCCATGATCGTATACGAGGATGGCAGACCGAGAAGAAATGATTATCGGAAGTTTCGCATCAAGACCGTGCAGGGACCTAATGATTATGCTTCGATGCGGGAGGTTCTGGACCGGCGTTTTACCCATGGCATAGAAGAGACTAAGAAACTGGATATTGAGGGAGGCGATTTGTCATTTGGGGGTTTTACCCGGTTTCCGGATCTTATTATGATGGATGGCGGCAGGGGGCAGGTGAATATCGCTCTGGAAGTGCTTCGGGAACTTCAAATCAATATACCGGTCTGCGGTATGGTAAAAGATGACAACCACCGCACCAGAGGACTTTACTTTAATAATGTGGAGATTCCGATTGATCACCATTCGGAGGGATTTAAACTAATCACGCGGATTCAGGACGAGGCTCACCGATTTGCCATCGAATACCATCGTAGCCTGAGGAGCAAGGAACAGGTACATTCGGTTCTGGATGATATAGCGGGGATTGGACCTGCCAGACGAAAGGCATTGCTGCGGTATTTTAAATCCATCGAAGCAATCCGTGATGCAGAGACGGAAGAACTGGTCAAAGCACCTCAGATGAATATAAGAGCGGCTCAGGCCGTTTATGATTTTTTTCATAGTCAGACAAAGATGACAACTGACTGAAGTTGTGATAGGATATAAAGCAGTAATAAAAAACATTTAAAGGAGAAAAGGCCATGTATGGAGTTACAATTACAGAATTAATTGAAAAACTGGGGCTTAAGAATATGACGCCGGAACTGGATACAGAGAAGATTGTTCTGGTGCATCCGGATATCAATCGTCCGGCACTTCAGCTGACCGGATTTTTTGATCATTTTGATAAAGATCGTGTGCAGATTATTGGATATGTAGAACATGCCTATCTGGAGACACTGACTCCGGAACGTCGGAGAGTGGTCTATGACAAACTTATTTCCAGTCAGATTCCCTGTCTTCTGTTCAGCCGTGGCATGGAACCGGAAGAAGTCCTTCTGGAACTATGTAATTATTATGGCGTGCCATGCATGGTATCGGAGAAGACGACCTCGGATCTGATGGCAGAAGTAATCCGTTGGCTGAATGTGAAACTGGCACCTATGATCACGATTCACGGTGTACTGGTGGATGTATTCGGCGAAGGTGTCCTGATTATGGGCGAAAGCGGAATTGGTAAAAGCGAAGCAGCTTTGGAACTGATTAAACGAGGACATCGTCTGGTCAGCGATGATGTAGTGGAAATCCGCCGTGTCAGTGATGAGACGATCATCGGTTCGGCACCGGATATTACCAGACATTTTATTGAACTGCGCGGCATAGGAATTATTGATGTAAAAACGCTGTTTGGTGTTGAGAGTGTAAAAGATACCCAGGGGATTGATATGGTAATCAAACTGGAAGAGTGGGATCGGGATAAAGAATATGACCGCCTTGGCATGGAAGATATGTATACCGAATTCTTGGGCAATAAAGTAGTATGCCATTCCATTCCGATTCGTCCGGGTCGTAATCTGGCCATTATTGTAGAGGCAGCAGCTGTCAATTACAGACAGAAAAAGATGGGATATAATGCAGCCAGAGAATTGTACAACCGTGTACAGGCAAATTTAAGCAAAAACGACTAAAGACAGGCAGGGAAAATATGAAGGATTTTTTAGAGGAATTAGGGAAGGCAGCAGGAGCGGACAGTATCATAGAGAGGGAGCTGATGAAACGGCACACCACATTCCGCGTAGGAGGTCCGGCCCGCTATTTTGTTTCAGCTTCAGGTGAAGAGGCACTTAAGAATATCATTCTTTTATGTCAAAAAGAACAGGTTCCATACTATATATTAGGAAATGGAAGTAATCTTCTGGTAAGCGATCAGGGATATGATGGCGTTATGATTTACATGGGAGCCGGTTTTTCTGAAATCAGTACGAATGTAGGAATTCTTACTGCAGGCGCCGGGGTGCCACTGGCCAAGATTGCCAAGGAGGCATTTCATCATTCTTTGGCGGGATTTGAGTTCGCAGCAGGCATTCCGGGAACATTAGGCGGCGCCGTGGTGATGAATGCAGGTGCTTACCGAGGCGAGATGAAAGACATACTCAGAACGGTTCGCGTCATGAAAACCGATGGAACAATCGAAAAACTCAAGGCAGAAGATCTGGATCTGAGCTATCGGCACAGCTGTATACCGGAGCATAATTACATTGTACTGTCCGCAGAACTTTGCCTAAAGGACGGTAAAAAGGATGAGATACGCACGCGAATTGACGCTTTGGCAGCCAGAAGAAAAGAAAAACAGCCATTAGAGTACCCCAGTGCCGGCAGTACATTTAAAAGACCGGAAGGATATTTTGCAGGGAAGCTGATTGAAGATGCGGGGATGCGAGGGTATCGTTTTGGCGGTGCACAGGTTTCAGAAAAACATTGCGGTTTTGTAATCAATAGAGAACAGGCCACAGCAGAAGATATTCGCACGCTGTGCCATAATGTACAGGAGAAAGTAAAAGAGACATCCGGCATTGATCTGGAGACAGAAGTGAAGATGGTCGGCTGGGATTGAGACTGAGGCATACTGCAAAGAGACGGGAGGAAGAGACATGAGACTTGTAATCGTAACCGGGATGTCCGGCGCAGGAAAGACGACGGCACTGAAGATGCTGGAGGATATGGGCTTTTACTGTGTAGATAATCTTCCTATTTCTCTGGTGGGTAAATTTGAGGAACTGGTGCAGCAGAGTGGTGGAGGTATTCCAAATGCGGCACTGGGAATCGATATCCGAAGCGGAGAGGAGCTGGCGCAACTGGAAATCACACTCCTTACATGGGATAAGGAGCAGTTTGACTGTGAGATATTATTTCTGGATGCCAGTGATGAAAACCTGATCAAACGATATAAAGAGACCCGGAGAAGTCATCCGCTAGCCGGTCGGGAGCGGATTGATAAGGGGATTTCCAAAGAACGGGAAAAACTGGAATTTCTTAAAAAACGTGCGGATTATATTCTGGATACCAGTCAGCTCTTGACAAAAGATCTGCGCACTGAATTGGAAAAGATATTTATAAGCGATGAGAAGTACTGCAATCTATTTGTTACTCTTTTGAGTTTTGGTTTTAAATATGGAATTCCGGGAGATGCCGATCTGGTATTTGATGTGAGATTTCTTCCCAATCCATATTATGAAGAAGATTTGTGTACCTACACAGGGAATGAAAAAGAAGTACAGAATTATGTACTGCAGGGGGGAACTGCAGAGGCGTTTCTGGAAAAACTTTATGATATGATAGAATTTTTGCTTCCCCATTATGTTAAAGAAGGTAAGAATCAATTGGTGATTGCCATAGGATGCACCGGAGGGAAACACCGTTCGGTAACGGTCGCGAATATGCTTTATGAGAGACTTACCGCTCACAAAGATATCGGTCTTCGCATGGAACACAGAGATATTGACAATGACAGCAAAGTGAAAAGATAGAGGTGGAATGATGTCCTTTTCCTCCGGGGTCAAAGAAGAATTGTCCAGGCAGATGAGTCCGGCCAGACATTGCCAGATTGCGGAAATTGCTGCAATTCTCAGCTTTTGCGGAAAGGTAAACATAGCAGAAGATGGAAGTTACAGTATCAAAATCCACACGGAAAATGTGGCAGTTGCAAGAAAATACTTTACATTATTGAAAAAAGCATTTAATATAGGAACTGATATTTCAATACGCAGAAATGCATTTTTAAAGAAAAGTCGAACATATACACTGGTTATTCGAAAAAGTGAAGATGCAATTCGTCTTTTGGAAACAACAAAACTCTTCGATGACCAAGTGAAATCCAGTGAAAGTCTGCCGGTTGTAAAAAATCTGATTATTCAGAATACGTGCTGCCGCAGAGCGTTCATACGTGGTGCGTTTTTGGCTGCAGGATCCTTAAGTGATCCTGAGAAGTTCTATCATCTGGAGATTGTATGCACATCCTCAGATAAGGCCAAACAGCTGCAGAACATTATCACAACTTTTTCCATTGATGCAAAAATAGTTGTCAGGAAGAAGTATTATGTGGTATATATAAAAGAAGGTAGCCAGATCGTAGATATGCTAAGCGTGATGGAAGCACATGTGGCACTGATGGAATTGGAGAATATCCGAATCTTAAAAGAGATGAGAAACAGTGTAAACCGTCAGGTTAATTGTGAAACGGCGAATATCAGCAAGACCGTATCGGCAGCCGTAAAACAGTTGTCCGATATCACCTATATTCGTGATGCAGTGGGTCTGTCTTACTTGCCGGAAGCCTTGTCGGAGATAGCAGAAGTTCGACTGGAACGGCCGGATGCGACACTGAAGGAACTGGGAGAAAGTTTAGAACCGCCGGTAGGTAAATCCGGAGTAAATCATAGGCTCAGAAAGATTTGTGCAATAGCAGAAACGTTGAGAGAACAGAGAGGGAGATTATGATAAGTAAGGAAATTACAGTAGAGATTTCATCGGGTCTGGAGGCCAGACCGGTAGCGATGTTGGTACAGGTGGCAAGCCAGTATACGAGCAGTATATATGTGGAACATGAAGATAAGAGAGTCAATGCCAAGAGTATCATGGGCATGATGACCTTGGGACTCGCAGCCGGTGAGCAGCTGGTAGTGACTGCCGATGGTGCTGACGAAGAGCAGGCGATTGAAGGCATAGGGAAATACTTACGCGATAATTAAGCTAAACCATGAGGCTGCTGCAAATCAGATATTTTTGCAGCGGCCTTTTTTGTGGAAAGGGGAGAGACAATGGCATTTACGCATCTGCATGTGCATTCGGAATACAGTCTTTTGGATGCATCCAGTAAAATCAAAGAGTTGACCGCCAGAGCAAAAGAACTGGGGATGGACAGTCTGGCGATTACGGATCATGGTGTTTTGTATGGTGCCATTGATTTTTACCGTGCGGCAAAGGAAGTTGGAATCAAACCAATTATCGGGTGTGAAGTATATGTGGCACCCAGCTCCCGATTTGATCGGGAGAATGTAAATGGCGAAGACCGGTATTATCATCTGATTTTACTGGCAGAGAATCAGGAAGGATACCAGAACCTGATAAAAATCGTCTCCAAGGGATTTGTAGAGGGATTTTACTATAAACCAAGAGTGGATTATGAAGTACTGGAGAAGTATCATGGCGGCATTATCGCACTCAGCGCCTGTCTGGCGGGAGAAGTACAGCGGTACTTATCCAGAGGGATGTACGAAGAGGCCAAGAAATCGGCGCTCCGCTACCAAACGATCTTTGGGGAAGGCAATTTCTTTCTGGAATTACAGGATCACGGGATTGCTATGCAGAAGACTGTCAATCAGGGATTGCTCCGCATGAGCCAGGAACTGAATATTCCACTGGTCGCAACCAACGATACGCATTATATATACAAAGAGGATGTGGAACCTCATGATATTCTTTTATGCATCCAGACCGGAAAAAAAGTGACCGATGAGAATCGGATGCGCTATGAGGGGAAAGAGTTTTATCTAAAGTCGGAAGAAGAGATGAAGCAAGTATTTCCCTACGCATTGGAGGCACTGGAGAATACGCATAAGATAGCGGAACGCTGTAATGTGGAGATTGAATTTGGTGTTACAAAACTGCCGAGATTTGATGTGCCCGAGGGATTTACTGCTTGGGAATATCTGAATAAATTGTGCCGGGAGGGCTTTGAAAAACGCTATCCGCAGGATGACGGAACACTGGAAAAACGGTTGGAATATGAGCTGGGCGTTATAAATACCATGGGATATGTGGATTATTTTTTAATCGTATGGGATTTTATTCATTTTGCCAGATCCCGCGATATCGCAGTAGGACCCGGAAGAGGTTCTGCGGCCGGCAGTATCGTAGCCTACAGTCTGGGCATTACCGATATTGATCCGATTCGCTATCAATTACTGTTTGAGCGTTTTCTAAATCCGGAGCGGGTTTCTATGCCTGATATCGACATTGACTTTTGTTTTGAACGCAGACAGGAAGTCATCGACTATGTAGTAGAGAAATACGGCAAAGATAAAGTGGTTCAGATCGTAACATTTGGAACCTTAGCAGCAAAAGGTGTAATTCGGGATGTGGGACGTGCACTGGATATGCCTTATATTAAGTGCGACACGATAGCGAAGATGATTCCCACCGATTTGGGCATGACACTGGAGAAAGCACTGAAAGTCAGTTCCGACCTGAGGGCAGCGTATGAATCGGATCCGGAAGTGAAGTATCTGATTGATATGAGCAAACGGTTAGAGGGGCTTCCCAGACATACTTCCATGCATGCGGCGGGTGTTGTCATCAGTCGTGAAGCCGTGGATGAATATGTTCCGCTGTCCCGTGCATCGGATGGTTCGATTACCACCCAGTTCACCATGACGACACTGGAAGAACTGGGACTTTTGAAGATGGACTTCTTAGGCCTTCGAACTCTTACGGTGATTCAGAATGCGGTACATCTGGTGAAGAAGACCCATCAGATCGACATTGATTTAGACCAGATTGATTATAATGATAAGAATGTCCTGGATGCAGTGGGAACCGGTAAAAATGACGGCGTATTTCAGTTGGAGAGCTCCGGGATGCGCAGCTTTATGAAGGAGCTTAAACCGGAGAATCTGGAAGATATTATCGCCGGTATTTCCCTGTATCGTCCGGGTCCCATGGACTTTATTCCCCGATATTTAAAGGGGAAGAATGACAGAGCATCGATTACTTATGAATGTCCGCAGTTGGAACCCATCCTGGCACCGACCTATGGATGCATCGTCTACCAGGAACAGGTTATGCAGATTGTTAGAGATCTGGCCGGCTATACACTGGGACGAAGCGATCTGGTACGCCGTGCCATGTCTAAGAAAAAAAGCTCTGTCATGGAAAAAGAACGGCAGAATTTTGTATATGGTAATGAAGCAGAGGGCGTAAAGGGCTGCATTGCCAATGGAATCGATGAAAAAATAGCCAATCATATCTATGATGAGATGACGGATTTTGCCAAGTATGCGTTTAACAAGTCGCATGCAGCCGCCTATGCGGTGGTATCTTACCGAACGGCTTATTTAAAATATTACTATCCTGTGGAATTTATGGCTGCACTTATGACATCGGTGAAAGACAATACGGGAAAAGTATCGGAATACATTCTGGCCTGTCGTCAGATGGGCATGAAGATCGCACCTCCGGATATTAATGCCGGTGAAGGCGGATTTTCTGTTTCGGATGGTGTCATTCGCTATGGATTGTCGGCGATTAAAAGTATCGGGCAGGCAGTTGTAGATGAGATCGTAAAAGAACGGGAAATCAGAGGACCTTTTGTGACATTGGAAGACTTTGTGGACCGCACCAGCAACAAAGAGGTCAATAAGCGTACCGTGGAAAGCTTTATCAAGTCCGGTGCTTTAGACGGTCTGCCGGGAACCAGAAAACAAAAATTCTTGGTATCGGCTCAGTTGATTGACGAGAAGGCAAAAGAAAAGAAAAATTCCATGGAAGGTCAGATGTCACTCTTTGACTTCGTGGGAGAAGAAGAAAAAAGTGATTTCCAGATTTCTTTTCCCAATGTGGGGGAGTATAGTAAAGAAGAACTTTTGGCATTTGAAAAAGAAATGCTGGGTGTTTATGTCAGTGGACATCCGATGGAAGCTTATGAGGAGTGTTGGAGAAAGAATATAACCGCTATGAGTTCTGATTTTACGGTAGATGAAGAAACCGGAGAAGCCAGAGTGACCGACGGTCAGTATGTTACAATCGGAGGTATGATTACTGCAAAAACGGTAAAAACTACGAGGACTAACAAGATGATGGCATTTGTGACCATTGAAGATCTGACCGGACAGGTGGAAGTCCTCGTCTTTCCTAAGGATTACGAGAAAAAACGGGAGTTTTTGAATCCGGACGAGAAGGTGTTCATCAGAGGACGTGTCTCTATCGGAGAGGAACCGGTGGGTAAGATGATCTGTGAGCAGGTGATTCCATTTTCCGATGTTCCCAGAGAACTGTGGCTGCAGTACCCCGGCCGAGAGATATATCTGGCTCAGGAGAAAGAACTGCTGGATACATTGAGAATGCATGAGGGGAAGGACAGCGTTATCATTTATCTGGAAGCGGAGCGTGCCAAAAAATTACTGCCGATGAACTGGAATGTGAGTGCAAATCCGGAATTGGTGCAGCAACTTATCGAAAAACTTGGTGAAAGAAATGTCAAAGTGATAGAAAAACCTATTGAAAAGATAAGGAGAATGCATTAGAATAGATGGGAATTTGAAAACACATAAAGGGTTTATTAATAGATGGGCAAGATGGAGGAACAGAGGATGGCAAAAGAGGTAAAGACGATTGGCGTGCTGACCAGCGGTGGGGACGCTCCGGGAATGAACGCATCGATACGTGCAGTAGTCAGAACCGCAATGAACAAAGGTCTTAAAGTAAAAGGCATTATGCGCGGATACGCAGGCCTCTTGCAGGAAGAAATTACGGATATGGATAGTATGAGCGTAGCCGATATCATCGGACGCGGAGGTACTATTCTCTATACGGCAAGATGCCCGGAGTTCACTACGGTAGAGGGACAGGCACGAGGCGCGGAGATATGTAAAAAACACGGAATTGACGGTCTGGTAGTGATCGGAGGCGATGGTTCATTCCGCGGTGCGGGAAAACTGGCGGCTTTGGGCGTTAATACAGTGGCTCTTCCGGGGACGATTGACCTAGATATCGCTTGTACTGATTATACCATTGGATTTGACACGGCCGTGAATACCGCGATGGAAGCAATTGATAAAGTTCGTGATACATCGACTTCTCATGAGCGCTGCAGTATCATCGAGGTCATGGGCCGCCATGCCGGTTACATCGCTTTGTGGTGCGGAATTGCCAATGGCGCAGAGGATATCTTACTTCCGGAACGTTACGATGGCAATGAACAGCTGATCATTAACCGCATTATTGAAAATCGTAAGCGCGGAAAGAAACACCATATTATTATCAATGCAGAGGGAATTGGTCATTCTGCTTCTATGGCTCGCAGAATTGAAGCAGCTACAGGCATTGAGACCAGAGCCACTATTTTAGGATACATGCAGCGAGGTGGTGCACCTACCTGTAAAGACAGGGTTTATGCTTCTGTCATGGGATCTAAGGCAGCAGAACTTCTCTACGAAGGAAAGTCGAACCGGGTCGTGGCATACAGACATGGTGAATTTGTGGATTTTGATGTTCAGGAAGCTCTGAGCATGCAGAAGGACATTTCGGAAGACCAATATGAAATCAGTAAACTGTTGGTAAGATAGAGATAAGAAGGCATACTGCCGAGGGGTGGAATGCCTTTTTATATATTCAGCGGGAGGGAGAAGAGCGTGGAAGAGAATACAGTGCTCTGTGGAGCTAATTCCTATGTGGAAAAGTACTATTTTAATGAGGATTTTATCAGTCTGCCGGACGGAGTCAAGAAGGAACTTCAGGCGATGTGCGTGTTATTTACCGAAGATGTGGGTGGCGTGGTCACGCTGGAATTCACACCGGATGGGGAACTGGACTTTAAGGTATCTGCCAATGAAGATGACTATCTGTTTGATGAAATAGGCAGTGCATTAAAAATCAAGCAGTATCGTGCAGAACGAAGAGAACTGCTGGAAGCTTTGGAATTCTACTACAAAGTGCGCTTTTTGGGTGTCTCTTTGGATGATGAAGACGAATAACGGACCGGTGGATGAAGATGCAGTTAAAAATCGGCAATGTTGAAATAAAGAACAATGTAGCATTAGCACCGATGGCAGGCGTAACAGACCTGCCTTTTCGCCTGCTGTGCAAGGAGCAGGGATGCGGACTGATGTGTACCGAGATGATCAGCGCCAAGGCACTGCTTTATAAGAATAAGAATACCGGACCGCTTCTGGAAACGTGGGCAGAGGAACGTCCGCTGGCTGTCCAACTCTTTGGTTCCGATCCCGATATCATGAGCGAGATGGCGCTGCAGCTGGAAGCGGGTCCCTATGACATCATCGACGTGAACATGGGCTGCCCCGTGCCCAAGATCGTTAATAACGGAGAAGGTTCGGCACTGATGAAAGACCCAAAACTGGTAGAGGCAATTCTGACGGCGATGGTTAAAAAATTGAAAAAGCCGGTGACGGTAAAGTTCCGAAAAGGATTTAATGACAGCACGGTCAACGCAGTAGAGATAGCAAAGATTGCTGAAAGCTGTGGTGTAGCAGCGGTGGCAGTTCATGCAAGGACAAGAGAACAGTATTATTCGGGCTATGCCGATCGGGAGATTATCCGCCTGGTAAAAGAGGCAGTCCGGATTCCGGTTTTCGGAAATGGAGATATCTTTACACCGCAGGATGCAAAAGCGATGATAGAGGAAACCGGATGTGACGGACTTATGATTGCCAGGGGCGCCAAGGGAAATCCATGGATATTTGCGCAGATCAACCACTACCTGGATACGGGAGAACTGCTCCCACCGCCTTCGCCGGAAGAAGTGAGAAACATGATTTTGCGGCATGGGCGTCTGCAAATCGAATATCGAGGCGAGTATATCGGCATGCGGGAGATGCGAAAACATGTGGCATGGTACACGGCGGGCTATCCCAATTCGGCTGCTTTACGAAATGACATTAATCTGGTGGAAAGTCTTGACGAATTAGTGGATTTAATTGAAAAACGACTGTAAAAACCCTTGTAAATAAAAGAAAAACGGCGATTTAAGATTCTTGACAAGGGTCACTTTATCAGTTATAATAATGCGATGTAATATTAGAACGGTTTTTAATATGGATGACCGGAAAGAGGGAAAGTTGTTATGTCTGAGAAAAAAAATATTTTGACTTATGCCGGACTTAAACAGTATGAGGATGAACTGCAGGATCTAAAAGTAAACAAACGAAAAGAAATTGCCCAGAAGATTAAAGAGGCCAGAGAACAGGGCGATTTGTCGGAGAATGCAGAATATGATGCAGCCAAAGACGAACAGCGAGACATAGAGGCAAGAATCGAATCTCTGGAGAAGCTGCTAAAGAATGCAGAAGTGGTAGTGGAAGACGAAGTTGATTTAGAGCGAATCAACGTTGGATGCAAGGTTAAACTTCTGGATGTAGAGATGAATGAAGAGATGGAATTTCGGATTGTTGGTTCTACTGAAGCTAACAGTCTTCAGAATAAGATTTCAAATGAATCACCTGTAGGCCGTGCCCTTTTGGGACAGAAAGCCGGCACTATGGTCAATGTGGAGACGCAGGCAGGAATCATTCAGTACAAGGTATTGGAGATTCAAAGAGTATCATAAGAGGTTGCAAAGGAGCGAAAAAGTGGCAGAACAGCAGAATAATAATCAGGAACCGGATATTAACCATTTATTACAGGTACGCCGTGAGAAACTGGCAGAACTGCAGGCAGATGGAAAAGATCCATTTCAAATTACGACATTTGATGTGACGGCGCACAGCAGCGACGTAAAGGATGATTTTGAACAATATGAAGGGAAAGAAGTTGCTATTGCCGGTCGTTTGATGTCTAAACGAGTGATGGGCAAGGCTTCTTTTTGTAATATCCAGGATTTAAAGGGTAACATTCAGTCTTATGTAGCCAGAGACAGTATTGGCGAAGAGGCTTATAAGGATTTCAAGAAGATGGATATCGGCGATCTGGTAGGTTTGATCGGTACCGCATTTAAGACCAAGACAGAGGAAATCTCGATTCATGCGGAACGTGTAGTACTGCTTTCCAAGAGCCTGCAGATTCTGCCGGAGAAATTCCACGGTCTGACGAATACAGATGTACGTTACAGACAGCGTTATGTGGATTTGATCATGAATCCGGAGGTTCGTGACACATTTGTGAAGCGTTCCCAGATCATGAAGGAAGTTCGTAATTTCCTGGATGGACGTCAATTCATGGAAGTGGAAACACCGATTCTGGTGCCAAATGCAGGCGGTGCAGCTGCCAGACCATTTACCACTCATTTTAATGCATTAGACGAAGATGTGAATCTGCGTATTTCTCTGGAACTTTACTTAAAGAGACTGATTGTAGGCGGCTTAGAGCGCGTCTATGAGATTGGCCGTGTATTCCGTAACGAGGGTACGGATACAAGACATAATCCGGAATTCACTCTGATGGAGCTTTACCAGGCATATACCGATTACTACGGTATGATGGAACTGGTGGAGACGATGTTCCGTGAAGTGTCGAAGAAGGTACTGGGTACAGCCAGACTGATGTATGATGGTGTGGAGATCGACCTGGAAAAACCATTTGAACGTATTACGATGGTGGATGCTCTTAAGAAGTATAAAGGAATTGATTTTACTACGATTCATACGGATGAAGAAGCGAAAGCACTGGCCGATCAGTATCATGTAGCTTATGAAGCTAGACACAAGAAGGGCGATATTCTCAGCCTTTTGTTTGAAGAATTTGTAGAAGAGCACTTGGTACAGCCGACTTTTGTTATGGATCATCCGATTGAGACTTCTCCATTAACGAAGAAGAAACCCAGTGATCCGGACTATACAGAGCGTTTTGAGTTATACATTACGAAACGTGAGATGGCAAATGCTTATTCTGAGCTGAATGATCCTCTGGATCAGATTGAACGTTTTAAGGCGCAGGAAGCACTGAAGGCAGCAGGTGATGAAGAAGCGAACTCGATGGATGATGATTTTGTCAATGCGTTGATGATTGGTCTTCCTCCGACCGGCGGTATCGGTATCGGCATGGATCGTTTTATCATGTTGCTGACGGACTCTTATGCAATCAGGGATGTATTACTGTTCCCAACGATGAAGAGTCTCGGTGGTTCTGACAACTCTGCAAAGGCAGCACCTGTAACACCGGTGAAGGATGCAGCAGCGATGACAGAAGTAATTGATTTTTCTAAGGTTAAGATCGAACCGCTTTTTGAGGAAATGGTGGATTTTGAAACATTTGCAAAGTCTGACTACCGCGCGGTGAAGGTTAAAGACTGTACGGCAGTTCCAAAGAGCAAGAAACTTCTAAAGTTTATTCTGGATGATGGCTCCGGCACTGATCGTACGATTTTAAGCGGAATTCATGAGTATTATGAACCGGAAGATCTGATTGGAAAGACTTGTATCGCAATCACCAATCTGCCACCAAGACCGATGATGGGAATTGATTCCTGCGGAATGCTGATTTCAGCTGTTCACGAGGAAGATGGAAGAGAAGGACTGAATCTGCTTATGGTGGATGACCGGATTCCGGCGGGAGCGAAGCTGTATTAATGGCTGCGAGACAACGGGAGTTGTGAGATAAGAAAACTGAAATCACTAAAAACAACCTGATTTTAACTCAGTTTAGAAGAAGTTGAGAAAATAATATTAAAAATTGTGAATAGCTTTAAGGCGGTAGCCTTAAAGCTATTATTGTGTAATAGGAAAGTACTCCTATTACATAATAACGCTCCGCTGTGGATGCGCACTCCGCGCTAAGGAATATGGTCACTGAAGTGACCGCGCTTTGGCGCAAGAGTCTGTAAAGCAGACTCTTTATTCTAAGATTAATGAAAAACAGTGAAACAAGAGTTTTAGTTGAATTTGGACCAAAATCCTATTGAATAAAATATGAAAATGTGGTATTTTTATTTGTAACATAAAATAGGTTACAAACAAAAAAGGTGGTTTATATGAAAGCGTATTTAGAACAATGTTTGAGAAGAAAAGTTGAAATGACTGAATTCGAGAAGAATAAGTCGTTGCCACTTTTATATTCTGGTTTATATTATTTATATTCTGTAAAAATGGATGGAATCCATTGGATTATGGCTGAGCCAAAAGAGAAAATCGGATTGGCATCTATGAGGAAACATCAGAGGCAGTTAGAAAAACTGACAGGTATGAATTGTGCGTTATATCTTAAAAATTTAAACAGTTATTCTAAAGATGTTATGTTGAATGAGGGGATTCCATTTGTAGTAGAAGGAAAGCAGATTTATCTTCCATTTACAGGAGTATTATTAGCGGGTGAAACGGACAGAACATTGCCACCAATTAGTCAAATTTCCTATCTTACACAAAGCGTTTTGCTCATGGCATTATATGAAAACTGGAAAGATATGTCCGTAACAAAGATTGCAGAGTGTTTAGGCGTGACAAAAATGTCCGTTACTAGGTGTTTTGATGAATTAGAGTATCTCGAAATACCTGTGCTTACAATGAAAGGAAAGTCACGCGTGATCAGCATGAATGGAGATCCAAAAGAACAATGGGAAGAAATTCATTCGATTTTAAGAAATCCGGTTATCACAACCTTTGAAATAACAGAGGATTTGCAACTTGATGTAAAAGCCGGAATATCTGCCCTTTGTGAATATTCTATGCTAGAAGATAATCCGTTTCCAACCTATGCAATTACAAAGAAGGAAATACAAAAATTGCAGATAAAGAAAAAGCAGCTTGTCCCAAAAGGAGAGGAAAAGGGTTGTGTTATTCAAGAACTTGGATATTATATCAATTTTCAAAAGAGGAATTTAGTAGATCCATTGACAGTTTTGTTATCACTCAGTGATGAAGAAAAAACAGATGATAGAGTGAAAATTTCAATCGAAGAAATGCTTAAGGAGTACGTATGGTAAAGGGATTAGATGTTTTCCCCCAAAAACGATGCTCAATTTAGGGCGACAAGGGATCTTGATATGGTGCTAATTATTGAAGCATTGAAACCTGAATTTGTAGAGCAATTCTGGAGATTTGTTATAGATGCAGACTATAGACATCGCGTAGTTAGTACTGGAGATCCACAGTTTTATCGTTTTGATAAGCCAGGGTCAGAAGGCTTTCCCAAAATGATAGAGCTGTTCTCCAGAATGCAATTTGAACTTAAAGAGCTAAATGGACTTACTCCAATACATATAGATGATGAGGTCTCAAATCTTTCTGCAATACTGCTGGATGATGATTATTATCAAATATTACTAGAGGGGAAAATTGTGGAACATGGCCTATCGGTTCTAAGGCCAGAGTATCTGATTTTATTCAAAGCAAAAGCTTGTCTGGATCTAAAAGCACGGAAAGAACGTGGGGAACAAGTTGATTCGTCCAATATTAAAAAGCATAAAAATGATATATTAAGGATCGCAGTTGAAATGGTATTAGAAAGACCGAATCGTTTACCGGATTTGATCATAAAGGATATCGAACAATTTCTTGATTTGTTGTCCGATGATCCATTTGATGCAAATCTGCTGAAAGGTTATGGTTTGAAATCAGAAGAGGTAATCAGTCGAATGATTGAAATATACAGATAATTGAATGTAATGAAGGTGATTTGGCATGGATTAGAAAATCAGAAATACTGGATTTGAATCTATGGGAAGGCGATAGAGTCGCTTAAGAAGCTGTTATAGATTTACATAATAGATGAAAAGAAGGTGGAATAATGCCTCTTGGCTGGATAGATTTTTCAAAAACTGAAAGAAATAAAGTACTTACAGTCCTTGATTTATTGTCGGAAAATGGAACACTTGATGAACTTGGAATTGCAACAATCAGAGACGGATTCTCAGATTTATTCTTTCCTGGAACATCAACAATCCAGACGAGGGCAAAGTACTTCTTTATTGTACCCTATGCATTAAGAGACCTTGAACGAAGCGGAGAAACAAATCCCAATCGCTTTCTTAGCGCATTTGACGAGATCGAAAGAAGCTGTGGAGAAGTATTCAGGCAGAATGCTCCCGATGCTCTTGGAATTATTGGAAGTCGTTCTCTTGCTGGTGGCAACTGGGTTAAGAGAACACCAGCCGATATCTATTGGGCAGGGTTAAGACAATATGATATTTTTCGTGGTGGTCGCTTATCCTTATCGGAATATGCAAGAGCAGTCTGCTCTATGAAAGGGAAAAAGAGCAATCTAATTAACCTTGGAAATCGCAATGATAAAGCAGAAGAAAACGAAGCTGATGACAGAAGTGCTGGAGACATTCGAAGTATGCATTTTTGGAACATACCAACATATGAGCCGGACTGGTCTGAGCATCTTCAAATGGATCTGACATATGAAGAGGCAGAATTTTTGAAGAATCAGCT
The DNA here is from genome assembly GCA_036634775.1 of Clostridium sp. Taxonomy (GTDB): domain Bacteria; phylum Bacillota; class Clostridia; order Lachnospirales; family Lachnospiraceae; genus Otoolea. The sequence continues at coordinate 3,749 of JAVWRQ010000020.1, read as the reverse complement.
TGCACTGTCTTGCGAGAATAGCATGTTTGCGTATGCCTTGAAAAATGATTTGTGGGAAATGATAGATTGCCCAGATTTTGCAGGTATTGAGAATAGGATTCACTTATTTCCTGAACAGATGAGGAAGGATTATCAGCTGGCGAAAGAATTTTCGGAGTTTAATTATGTGTTACGTGTGATACAAAGGAAGCAATGCTTGATGATGATGTCCCTACACTCAAGAGACTT
>JAVWRQ010000020.1:0-3421 GCA_036634775.1 Clostridium sp. | reverse complement strand
GTGTGATACAAAGGAAGCAATGCTTGATGATGATGTCCCTACACTCAAGAGACTTGTAGAGAATCGAGAAAGAGTTCTAAAAGGTGCAGGAAGGGCGAGATGTGCACATCCGGGAGAATTTGATAAAACTGCATGGTTTGGTGGCGGAAGATTAAGCTATCGGTTTGGAAACGCCAAGACGCTGATGGCAGATATTTATGCTGGAGAGAAGGGAGCTTATGCTAAATCCTAATGGAGACAGACTTGATTATGGAAAGATTCTTGCGCCACCTGCATTCTATCAGTTAGATTTTGCAGTAGGTACTACTTACTCTTTAGATTTGGATGCCTTAGTAGGTATCTGTATTGCTCTTGGACTGTCAGCAGATACGGATAGCGATATTATGAAAAATCCAATCTGTCTGCTGGAAGCACTTCGAAGTACAGGAGATAAAATAGCCTTATTTTGTGAAGGTGGACAGATTCACCTTCCGAGAAATGTGACACCATTATATATTTTGCTTGAAAAAATGGTATTTCAGGTAGCAACGAAAGCAAAGAAAGGGATTACCAATTACCCATGACAGATTGATTAAGATATTATCCTTATATCGCTTGACATTGGGACAGGCTAGGCAGGAAGAATTATTGGAATATCTGATACAGAATGATAAAAAGCAGGAAGATTTGACGAATCTATTTATGAATTTGAGTCCGTATTTCAAAAAGCATAACAGTACTACTGGAGGTGAATAGAATGCGTATCTTATCAATGGAAGATTCTTATTTGAAGCATAATGAGCTGATTGAAGTTGCAATTGAAATGTTTTATCAGGATTCGTCAAAGGATAATCTTGTGAAATTATTGGAGGCTATCCGAAACAGGATGAATAAGGATGCGTTTCTGGAAGCTGTTGTAGATATGGAGCATATAGATGGAGTGGTTCTTAATCCATGGGACAAATTTTTCCTTCTGGATAAAGAACTGATAAAGACCCTGATGGATGCAAACAAAGAACCAAAACCGGAGAATCATATTTTCTTTGACGTGGGAGACATCACAAAACTGAACTGCGAATGTATTGTGATTTACTCCTGTTTTAATCAGGATACTTATGATATGTTTCAGTCATTTATTGAACTTGTGAAGAAAGGGGATTGGTAAGGATGGATAGAATAATCAGAGTAACGGGAAAAGGCAAAATATCGGTAAAACCAGATACTATTCGCTTAAATATCAGCTTAGAAGATATACGAGAGACATATGAGGAGACACTGAAACAGTCATCGGAACAGACGGAGCTGCTGAAAGATTGCTTTGAAAAATTGGGCTTTGATAGAAACGATTTAAAGACATTATATTTCAATGTTGATACAGAATATGGGAGATATCAGGATAGGAATAAGGATTGGCAACGTAAATTTGTAGGGTATAAATTCACACATCGTTTTAAACTTGACTTCCCATCAGATAATGAAAGACTCGGTAAGGTTCTTTATTCATTAGCGCATTGTCCAATTCATCCAGAGTTTTCTATTGCCTATACTGTAAAAGATATGGAGCAATGCAAGAATCAGCTACTTGGAAGAGCAGTTGCCGATTCGAAGCAGAAAGCGGAAATATTGACACAGGAGGTAGGCACGAAACTGGGACAGGTGATAACGATTGATTATTCATGGGGAGAGATGGGAATTATATCGCGACCTATGAACCGAATGATGGAACCATGTATGGCAATGGAAGATTGCTGTGAAGGTAGTTATGACATGGATATTGAACCCGATGATATTGATGTGTCAGATACTGTTACTGTTGTTTGGAGTCTGGAGTAAACTCGGAGGGATTGTTGAGAAGGCGTATCAATTCGCTGCATTGGCACACAAGTGGTAGAAGATACGGATTACATGAAGTCAATGAGAAGCTTACTGTTAATCCACAAGCAGGAGTTTTTGATGGAAATAAGAGAAAAGAAATACGTGTAAAGATGATTGGTGAGAAGCAGGCAGTTGTAATCGGAATAAATCCTAGTACTGCACATGATGGTAAGATTTATGATATGAATGTAAGTGGAAGGAAGTAGAGTAATATTAACAAAACAGAACATTTCAAAATGGAGGATGCTAAATGAAATTTGATGAAATTATGCGCAAAATTACAAGCGGATTGACTGGAAATTCCAAAATCGATATAAAGTATATTCAGACACAGATGGAGGAATATAAAAATCATGATTTAAGCACAGAGATATTAAGAGCATGTGGTCGCATTATGGCAGAATTACTTCCAACGGATGTGAAAACAGATTTTTCGAGAGTAATCAATAATGATTTAAAGGGAATATCAGAGACTTTGGATGAGGTACGATTCAATGTATACAAGAAAAATCTTGAAAAAGCAGATAAGTTAATTGCTAATCTTGTAAAAATGGCAGATGAATATCCAATGTTCAAAGACGATTCACAAAGTCAGTATTTTTGTTTTCATGAATTTTTTGAAGAAATTCTGTATGTTGATTTCTTTCAGCCGAAGAAAGATTTACGTAGATCAAATTTACCATTTGATGAGATATATTTACAACAGGGAAGCTTGCTCTTTGAAGAAAAAAAATATATGGAAGCAAGGGCAGCCTTAGAAAAATCGCGAAAGTGGAATCCGGTAAATCTATCGATTGCATTTGAATATATAGAAACATTCAAAGTAACTGGTGAAATTGAAAAATTTGCTAAATTGACAAAAGACGCGTTTAAGTTCGCATTTAGATCAGCAGATATTGCGCGATGTGCAAGGAATCTTGGCTATTATTATACAGAAATAGGAAAATATGATGTTGCGATTGTATGTTATTTTTACAGTCTGTCTTATGATCAAGAGTCAAAAAATGCACAGTCAGAATTATACTATATTCAAAATAAAACAGGTGAAAAAACAGTTAATCCATCTAAAGAGATGTTTGATGAAATAACCTCAAAATACAAATTACCATTTGAGAGTACTAATCGAATTATAGGAATGTCGATTGCTTATGGAAAACATGCTGTAGAACAAAAGCAAACAGAAGCTGCCATATATTTTTTTGAAATTGCATATGGATTAACAGAGGATGAAGAGTTGAAAGAGGTAATTGATCATTTAAATGATGCTCAAGAAGTTGAAAAGGGAAATAACAGTGAAGAATAATGAATCACAGTAGCAATGGAATACGTTTGAAAATCCAACATTATACGTTTTTTAGGCATAAGTCGTATAGCAGTTGTAGAAATAGAATCGAATAGAAGAAAGGTTTCGGCTGATGAACATGGAAAAATCAGTGAATTGTTTCAGATTCCTGCAGATGATTTATGAGCAGTAGAAAAATTGGAGATGTCTGAAAGACAGGTACAGCGATTGTTAAAAACCATGAAAGACGATGGTTTAATCGAGAGAAGTGGATCAAATAGAAAT
>JAVWRQ010000019.1:0-41020 GCA_036634775.1 Clostridium sp. | reverse complement strand
TATCAAATCTGTGTTTGAAACGCAACCATTAAATGAAAAAATCAATGTTACACTTATTTTGGGACATTTTCAAAAATGCTTGACACAGATTCATCGATAGATCCCCTCATTTCCCCTATTTTCTTTATCCTACCAGATGGATTTCTTTCCATTTACCGCTGCGATAGCGCCATGCAAACATCGTGAGGCGGAAAATCCAGTCAAAGATCATGGCAATCCATACTCCTACCGCTCCCATACCACAGTAAATACCCAAAATAACACTAAATACAATGCGAAATACAAACATAGAAAATACAGAAATTCCCATCGTTATTTTCACATCTCCCGCTGCCCTCAGTGCATTTGGAAGAGTAAAAGCAGGCGGCCACATAATAATACCCAATCCACAGTGAATCAGCACAAGTACAACGGCTAATCCGGCCGTCTCAGGTGATAGTGAATAGACCTTTAAGATCAGCGGCATCGTGATGAGAACCAGACCATTGGTCAATGTCCCCAGAACATATGTGATTTTCATCATTTTCTTCACATAATATTTGACCTGTGCATAATCTTTTGCGCCGATGCAGCGTCCAATCACGGCTACCATGGCCAGATTCATAGCCTGACCACCGATACATCCCATATTATCCAAATTGTTAGCTACTGCATTGGCCGCGATCTGGACTGTTCCAAAATTTGCTATAATCGCCACGACCACCACACGTCCCAACTGAAACAGACCACTTTCGATTCCGCCCGGAATCCCTATATATAATATTTTCCGAACTAATACACCGTTCCATTTGAAAATATCTTTAGGCACCACATAGATTGTATTCTTCTGATCCTGTACCAGATAGAATAAGACTAAACTTGCCATGATGCGGGATGCCGTCGATGCCCATGCTGCACCGGCTATTCCCATATCAAAACCAAAAATCAAAACTGCATTACCTAAAATATTCATCACATTCATCGCAAGGGATACTTTCATAGAGATTTTCGAATTTCCCATAGAGCGAAATAAGGCCGCACACGAATTAAATATGGCTAAAAACGGATAAGAATATGCGGATATCCGCAGGTATGTAAGTGCATTCTCCATAACATCATCCGATATGGAATGATATAAAAGCGTCAAAAAAGACCGTTTTAATACTAAAATAAAGACCATGATTCCCAAAGAAATCACAGCCGTTACTAAGATGAGCTGATTAGCCGATTCACAGCAACGCTTTCGGTCACCTTTTCCCAAATACTGGGAGGTCACAACCGCACCTCCCGTAGCAATGGCAGCAAATACATTAATAAGCAATACATTAATTAAATCCACGAGAGCGACTCCCGATATAGCAGCCTCTCCGGCATATGAAATCATCATCGTATCGATCATTCCCACTGAAATGGCCAGAATCTGCTCAATAAAAAGAGGGATGATCAATAATTTTAAGTCTGAATTTGAAAAAAAAGTCAATGGCTCATTCTGTTTTTCATTCATGTTTACTCAACATTAATTCCGGTAATCTTAAAGCTTCCATCTGCCTCCGTAAAGATCACATTCGGTGTACCTTCTCCTAAAACATAACCTGCCTTTGTCTTTTCTAACTTTGACAAATCAAAGGATGTGATTGCCTTTACAAAAGGATCGGTAAATATAGTCGCAGGCTCTACTTCTCCAAATTCCTCCACGGACTCTACTACGCCGTCATTTGTTTTTACAGAAGAGATATAAACAGGAAATGCTGACATCTTAATCAGTGCATCTAAATCTTTGGTTTTTACTGCAACCGCAACATCTCCTGCAAAAAGGGCGGCCTCTGTAGCAGCTGCATCATCTTCCTTCTTTGAGGCAGCTTCTGTTACTGTCGTCTCCGCTGCTGTGGTCTGTTCGGGTGCTTTTGTCTCTTTTCCCCCACATCCTGCTATACTTAATACTGTAATGGCCGCTACTACTGCTAACGTATATTTTTTCATAATTGTTACTCTCCTTTACACTTTGATAAACTTATCATACATACATCATACTTTTTTGTCAATAAAAAGAACACCCCCCACAATGTCGCATGAGAGGTATTCTTTATATTAATTATCTCTTATTTGTCTCCGTAAAGAGTAACCAGTTTGTTCAGATATTCATATCGTTCCATAGCTGATTCTTCGTTCTTTGCAAACAAGTCTTTTGCTCTCTCCGGATTCTTAAGTGCCAGAGATGCATAGCGAACCTCGCCCTTTAAGAATTCTTGATAATCTCCGGTTGGAGCTTTGCTGTCCAGAGTAAACTTCTTCTCAGCACTTGGATTAAAGCGGAAGTTATTCCAGTAACCGCACTCTACTGCCAGTTTCTCTTCAGTCTGAGCTTTGCTCATGCCCTTCTTAATACCATGGTTGATACAAGGAGCGTAAGCCAGAATCAGGGATGGTCCCGGATATGCCTCTGCTTCTGCAAGAGCTTTGACGGTCTGGTTGTAATCGGCACCCATCGAAATCTGTGCTACATATACATAGCCATAGCTCATCGCGATGGAAGCCATATCTTTCTTCTTCACATCTTTACCGCCGGCTGCAAACTGTGCAATAGCACCGGTAGGAGTTGCCTTAGAAGCCTGTCCACCTGTATTAGAGTAAACTTCAGTATCATAAACCATGATGTTGATATCTTTACCGGATGCCAGTACGTGATCGACACCGCCAAAACCGATATCGTAGGCCCAACCGTCACCACCAAATACCCACTGGGATTTCTTAGCTAAGAAGTCTTTGTTCTTAACAATATCCTTGCAGATCGGGCAGTCAACTTCGGAAAGTACGGCTACTAACTTATCGGTAGCTGTTCCGTTCAGTGCACCAACTCCAAATGTATCCAACCAGTTTTTACATACATCTTTTACTTCAGCAGAGGCACGGTCATCGCTCATCACCTTTTCCACCTGCGCTTTTAAGCCGCTGCGGATTGCGTTCTGTGCCAATAACATACCATAACCAAATTCAGCATTATCTTCAAATAAAGAGTTGTCCCAAGCCGGTCCTTTACCTTCTTTATTAACGGTATAAGGTGTGGATGGTGAAGAGTTGCCCCAGATGGAAGAACATCCGGTTGCATTGGAAATATACATTCTATCGCCAAATAACTGCGTAATTAACTTAGCATAAGGTGTCTCACCACAACCTGCACATGCACCGGAGAATTCCAGAAGCGGCTGTTTGAACTGGCTTCCTTTTACGGTATTCTCTTTAAATTTCTCAATCACATCGGTCTTAATCGGAAGTGCCTGACCGAATTCAAAGATATCGTTCTCGCCCATATTGTCTTCAAGTCTTCCCATCGTAAGAGCTTTCTCGCCTTTTTTACCTGGGCAGACATTCGCGCAAGAACCACATCCGGTACAATCCAGAGCTGATACGGTCATCGTGAATTTATAATTTGGCATACCTGTCATAGGAAGTGTCTTCGTGCCTTCCGGAGCTTTCGCTGCTTCTTCTTCGGTCAATGCCACCGGACGGATAACCGCATGTGGGCAGACATAAGAACAGAAGTTACACTGAATACAATTATCCGGATTCCACATCGGAACATTCACTGCGATACCACGTTTCTCGTATGCAGAAGAACCGGATGGTGTCGTACCATCAACATAATCAACAAATGCAGATACCGGTAAGTTATTACCTTCCTGTGCATTCACTGCTGCCTGTACTGTATTAACAAACTTCACAACATCAGCTCTTCCACTGGTTGCGTGAGTCATGTCAAGACCTTCATCGGCGCAAGACTTCCAACTATCCGGAATCTTGATTTCTACTACGTTCTGAGCACCGGCATCAATGGCTGCCCAGTTCTTATTAACAACATCCTCGCCCTTGCGGCCATAGGTTGCTTTGGCAGCTGCCTTCATCAATTCGTTTGCCTTCTCAGCCGGAATAATATCAGCCAGTTTAAAGAATGCAGACTGCAGAATCGTATTAATACGTGTCGGGCCCATGCCGGTCTCAATACCCAGTTTTACACCGTCAATCGTATAGAATTTAATCTTATGATCGGCAATGAACTGTTTTACCTGTCCCGGTAAATGTTTTTCCAGACCGTCCATATCCCATGCACAGTTCAGTAAGAATGTACCGCCGTCTACCAATTCCTGAACCATGTTGTATTTGCGCATATAAGCCGGATTGTGGCATGCTACAAAGTTGGCTTTACGAATCAGGTATGTGGACTTGATCGGAGTATGTCCAAAACGGAGATGAGAAATCGTAACACCACCGGACTTCTTGGAATCATAGTCAAAGTATGCCTGTGCATACATATCTGTATTATCACCAATAATCTTAATAGAGTTCTTGTTTGCGCCTACGGTACCATCTGCGCCAAGTCCCCAGAACTTACAGTTAATCGTACCTTCAGGAGTCGTAACAACCGGAGCTTCCAGATCCAGAGACAGATTTGTAACATCATCTACGATACCGATGGTAAATCTTCTCTTCTCTGTGTTCTTATATACAGCAAGAACCTGTGCCGGAGTCGTATCTTTAGAACCCAGACCATAACGGCCACTATTGATTCTAATTGCGTCAAATTTGGTTTCCTTCAGTGCGGTCACAACATCAAGGTATAACGGTTCGCCTAAAGAACCCGGCTCTTTTGTTCTGTCCAGAACAGAAATCAGTTTTACCGTATCAGGAATCGCATCAACCAGTGCCTTTGCGTTAAATGGTCTGTAAAGACGGACTTTAACTACGCCGACTTTCTCACCTTGAGCAAGTAAATAGTCAATGGTTTCTTCAATCATATCATTAATGGAACCCATAGCGATGATAACATGTTCTGCATCCGGTGCACCATAGTAATTGAATAATTTATAATCCGTACCAATCTTAGCATTAACCTTGTCCATGTAGTTCTGAACAATCTCAGGCAATGCGTCATAATATGGATTGCATGCTTCCCTTACCTGGAAGAAAATATCAGGGTTCTGAGCAGAACCTCTCTGGCATGGATGGTTTGGATTTAATGCATTCTTACGGAATGCATCAACTGCATCCATATCCAGCATATCTTCCAAATCTTTATAGTCCCATGTCTCAATCTTCTGAATCTCATGAGAAGTACGGAAACCATCAAAGAAGTTAATAAATGGAACTTTTCCTTCCAACGCTGCCAGATGGGCAACCGGAGTCAGATCCATGACTTCCTGTACACTGGATTCGCAAAGCATAGCACAGCCTGTCTGACGGCATGCATAGATATCGGAATGATCGCCAAAAATAGATAAAGCATGAGTTGCAATGGCACGTGCCGATACATTAAATACAGCCGGTAACTGCTCTCCGGCAATCTTGTAAAGGTTAGGAATCATCAGTAAGAGACCCTGGGATGCTGTATAGGTCGTAGTCAACGCGCCTGCTGCCAAAGCACCGTGAACTGCACCTGCTGCACCGCCCTCAGACTGCATCTCTGTAATCTGTACCGTGTGACCAAAAATATTCGTTCTTCCGTCAGTTGCCCATTCGTCTGTTGCTTCAGCCATAGGTGAAGATGGGGTGATAGGATAGATGGCTGCAACGTCGGTAAATGCATAAGAAGCATGTGCGGCTGCGTAGTTACCATCCATAGTTTTCATTTTTCTTGCCATAATGAATGTTCCTCCTGCTTAAAATTGAATAGATACTCGTTTATAGTTTAATTCCTTTTCAGGAAAATTACCTGGTAACATTATAACAAATATTTAATAAAAAGCAAACTAAAATACTATGTTCATCGATATTCTTTAAAAAACAATCATTCGTTAATTCGCTGTCGGTGCCATAGGGCCGGGTTCTACCGCCGTCGGATTCTGTCCCGGTGCCACGACTCCCGGTGCCGGAACTGCACGAGAGGTTTCGGTTATCGGACCAACCTGTGTCTCGGTCATACCGCCCGGTGACAACTGCGTCGTGGGCTGAGATGGTGCCGTCGGAGCTTGAGATGGCTTAGACTCCTGTGCCGGACCTGCCGGACCTGCCGAACCCGAATTTTCTGTGGTTGGCTGTGTTTCGCTGGCACTGGGATCAGCGGAACCGGTCTCCGTAACTGCCGGCGTGGTCGTTACAACACCGGATGTATTTCTTTTGATGGTTGCCGGTTTTCCACGGTAGCTGCTGTTGTGAAATAATTCACGACTCACTTCCTTACCATCCTGATATGTCACTAAATAAGTGGACCATCTGCTTCCTAATTTGGCTTCTTTGGCCGTCTTTGTTTCATCTAACTGAAGGGTCGGATCTTCTTCATAGACCGGCGTCGGAGCGTCGATATCACCTGTCTTTTCAGATGCCATACGGATCTTGACACCATCCTTTACAATCTGAACCCCATAAATCGAAATAGTCAGTTCCTGGCTTGCAAATCCGGTCTTAATTGCAATTGGATACTCGGAATTATTCACAAACTTAAAATCAGGTCCTCCAAAACTTACGGTTGCATCTTCGCCCGGTGTCACATAAGATGGCTCATAACTGTGGGCATGGCGTTCCGTACTGGTAAGTCCCGCAAAGACTACTGCATTATATAAAGTAGAAGAGACCTGGCATACACCACCACCGGGTTCCTGAACCACCTCGCCGTTCAAATAGGCACCGGCCGGTTTGTATCCCTTCTCCGGAGACCTGGCACCGGTTGCATTATTAAATGAAAATTCCTGACCCGGATTCACAATAATGCCATTCAGCGCATTACTTGCCAGACGAATATTCTCGTTCCTGTCTTTGTTGGAAGTTGTCTTGGTCGTATATGTTCCAATCGTCTTGTATTTATCCTTTAACTGAGCAGCCGACATGTCGGTAGAAACTTCCTTTACCTGTGCCTCTACCACTGCCTGATAATCTTTCTTCGTGATAGCAGCTACGATATCTTCCGCCAGTTTATCCTGATCAATGACTACACCATTCGTTCCCTGTGTAAAAGTAAATTTCCCTGTTTTCTTATCATAGCCGGAAATGCCGCCTTTTTTAGCCACCATATCCCAATTTCCCGATATCAGAGACGCTTCTGCTTTCGCTGCCTCCAGCATGTTATCAGTCTTGATCTCATAAGAGGTCTTATTCTCACCGGCATAAATTTCTTCTAATAGTTCGTCTACCTTCGCTTCCATCAGGTTACTGACCGTGGTTTCTTTGTCTTTATATGTTACTTTCATGTTCCAGTCATACTGTTTTAAAATGGCAGTCTTGGCTTGTTCCTGTGTCATCCCGGTGATATTAATTCCATCCACCGTCACCTGATTTCCCAGTTCTTCGGCCGATAAATCAGTCTCCGATACCTCGGTGCTCTCCTTGCCTTTTCCCGCGATCTTACCGCAGCCCTTTACCGCTAATACAATGCATAAAATAATAATTAATGCACCCATTCCATACATCAAAATCTGAGTGATATCCAAATCACTTTTCTTGCGTCTATGACCACCGCCGGAATGATGCCCTCCGGTGTTATGATATGAATAATTCTTGTGGACTGCGCTGCCCTTCTTGGTAGTGCCCGAATTTGTCGCTGTTCTTCTTCTGGAAGAACTATTTTTATTATTTAAATCGTTCATGTTCCTCACCTGCGCCTAAATATAGTAGTTGTACATGCTACAGTATAACACAATTATGTCAAAATAAAATGACTTATTTCCAATTTTTTTATTTCCGTGATTATTGTACTTATACACCATTTCATGCTATGATTGATTGTACTATTTCACTAAACGAATATAAGGAGAATCTTATGGAGCTCATTGATTTACATGTTCATTCCAATCGTTCAGATGGGACTTTATCCCCTGCATCGGTCGTTTCACTGGCACTTTCTAAAGAACTGAAAGCAATCGCCCTCACGGACCACGATACCGTGGACGGAATAGCAGAAGCACTCCACGCCGCAGAGGAAACTTCTTTAGAAGTCGTACCCGGAACCGAGCTGTCCTGCCTGTATCATGGCAAAGAAATCCATATACTGGGTCTCTATATTGACTATGAATCACCTGAACTGAACGCCTCACTGACGACTCAAAGAGAGGCCAGAAATCAAAGAAATGAAGAGATGATCCGTCGGTTCCGTGCGGATGGTATCTTGTTTACCATGGATGAATTAAAAAACAGCTGCCCGGATACGGTAATCACCAGAGCTCATTTTGCCCGCGTGCTGATTGAAAAAGGATATGTAACTTCTACCGACCAGGCTTTTAAGAAATATCTGGATCATGATAAAAAATATTGTCCCCCCAAGGCTGCCTTTTCCCCGGAAGAAGCGATTCACCTCATTTGCACTGCAGGTGGTTTTCCTGCCATTGCTCATCCGATCCAGTATAAACTGGGATGGAAGGAAACTGAACGCATGATTTTGGAGTTCAAAGAGATGGGACTCAAAGGCATTGAGGTATATTATACTTCTCATTGTTCCTATGAGAGTATGCGGCTGCAGGAAATCTGTAACACTTACCATCTGCTTCCCACCGGTGGCTCTGATTTTCACGGTGCCAATAAGCCGGATATCCAATTGGGATGCGGACGCGGCAAACTTCGGGTATCCGCACTTTTACTGAATGATATTAAAAAAGAACAGAGTGCTTCCCGATTGCCTCTACCATACTGTCCATAGACGGAATGGAGGAGACGATGGTTCTCATCCCCTGTCTGTTCACACAGGCTGCGGTCTGTTCACCGATGCAGACTGCGGTAAAACCACGGAGTTCTTCCACGCTCGGATGCAGTATATTCATAAATCCGGTCACGGTAGAACCACTGGTGAATGTCACAAAATCAAATTGTTTTTCTTCCAACAGGTGTTTTATTCGAAGTGTCTGCGGGCTCTCTGTCGGATAAGTCGTCCGATACAGTGCCACATCTTCATATCTCATTTGAGCTTTATCAAGCGGAATCAGTAATTCTTCCGACCCCTTCTCTGCGCGCAGAATCAAAAGCCGTTCATTGGATTTCATCTGTTCTGCTAGACCGACACCCAAATCGGCAGCATAAAAGCGTTCCGGCATGTAATCTGCATAGATGCCGTACCCTTTAAGCATGTCACTTGTGCCACGACCAATTACCGCTATCTTTAGATCCGACAAGATGCGTACATCGGTGTTATGTTCTTTCAAATACTCAAAAAATAGTTCTACACCCCCGGGACTGGTGAATGCCAGCCAGTCAAATGCAGCGATATTCTTAATTGCCGACTCTAACGGTTCATTCTCCGGTATCAGATGCGTTTCAATCGTAGGAAGTTCTACTACCTCCGCTCCTGCTTCCCTCAGTTTTTCTGCCATCCGTTCTGCTCGTTTTCTCGGTCTTGTGACCAATATCTTCTTCCCGAACAGTGGTTTTTTTTCTGCCCATCTGCAGATGCCTTCCAGGGCACACACTTCGCCTATGACAATAATGGCAGGTGTCCTGATTCCGGCCTTTTTTCCATCTACAGCTAAGTGCTTCAACGTGGAAATGACTTTTTGCTGATTTGCGGTTGTCCCCTCCTGCAGCAAAGCTGCCGGCGTATCCTGATTCATCCCGGCGTTCATGAGTCCATTGCAGATTGCTTCTGCAGATGACAATCCCATCAGGAAGATAAGAGTTCCGCCTACACGAACCAGAGCTTCATAATCCATATTTACCGGTTCACTGTCCTTAAGATGCCCTGTAATGACGTGAAACGATGTGGCAATCCCCCGATGGGTGACCGGAATCCCACAGTAAGCAGGCACTGCCACCGCAGATGTGACACCCGGAATCACTTCAAATGGAATATGATGTTCATGAAGTGCCAGGCCTTCTTCACTCCCCCTGCCAAAAACAAAAGGATCACCGCCTTTTAAACGTACGATTCTCTTGCCTGTTTTTCCCTCTTCTATCAAAATTTCATTAATTTCGTCTTGACTTTTAGCGTGAAATCCGCCTCTTTTACCAACGTAGATCTGTTTGGCTGTTTCCGGAATCCATCCCAGAATACCATCGCCTACCAGTGCATCATAGACTACGACTTCCGCTTCACTGAGAATCTGTTTTCCCTTTACCGTGCAAAGTCCCGCATCACCCGGACCCGCTCCCAGGAGCCACACTTTTCCCATTTTTTCCATCATCTATCATTCCTCTTTCATAACATACTAACATTCTAATATTCTTTTTCAAAACATTCTTTTTTTAAAGAAAGTGCCAGTTCTTCCCCTAATTTTTCAGGTGTTTTTACACTTCCCACGATAACTCCCTTGCGATATCTCCCCGATGTTTCTTCGTAATAGAGACCTCTGATCTTTAATTGATTTCCGGTGATTTCAGAGCAGGCGGCTATGGGAGAACTGCATCCGCCGTCCAGGATTCTTACAAAAGCACGCTCTGCCAATGCCATGATTCGAGATTCCTCTGAATTAATCTGTTCAATCACTTCACAGCCCGGTTCTTTTCGCCCCTGAACTGCCATGATTCCCTGACCCGCCGAAGGAATGATCTCATCCAGAGAAAAATAGCGACTGATTCGATCGGTCAGTCCCATCCTGACAATCCCGGCCGCAGCCAAAATCAGAGCATCATACTCACCATCATCTAGTTTTTTAAGTCTGGTAATTAGATTACCTCTGATTCCTTTAAATACAGCATTTGGATATAAAACCGATGCCTGTAGCGTCCTTCTTTTACTGAATGTTCCTATGACCGGATGCTCCGGAAGTTCGGTCACATTCTTTCTGAGAATCAGCACATCTCTTTCATCTTCCCGCTTCGAATATGCCAGTATAGGAAGTTCTTTTGGCAATTCCATCGGCATATCTTTCAAACTGTGCACGGATAAGTCACATCGATTCTCCATCAGTGCCAGATCCAGTTCTTTGACAAATAATCCTTTACCGCCTATTTGTTCCAGAGATCGATCCAGAATCAAATCTCCCATCGTCTTCATCGTGATCAGTTCTATATTCACATCCGGCACTACCTGTTTGATCTGTTCGATTATGATCTCCGATTGTTTGATGGCCAATCCGCTCTCCCTGCTGCCTACCCGTATATGCTTACTATTCATTTCTGTCCACTCCCATCAATATCGTGAAATTTCTCATGCAAAAACACACCAACTTGTTCGGTTGCCTGTTTTGCCAGTTTATGATTGATCCCATCCGCAATAATTCCTGCTGTGATAATTCCCGTTCTGGCAATTCCCGGAAAATAAAAATCCGATTGTTCTCTATCTCCTGCCACATTGACAAATGCATGTAGATTTCTTCCGTCTGACGCTGCCAGTTCATCTACCTCTAAATCTCCGGTCACTGCCAGTATCATGAAAAGTGGCTCACAAGAATTCTTTTTTTCCACTTTCTGCAAAATGTGGGTTTCTCTGTACTTGCGATAATCAGAAAGAATCAGTTGTATCTTTCCTTCTTTTGACCATCTTATGACCGATTCCGATGCAGAGGACGCCACTACCGTAACCAAAGCTCCCATTTGAATCAGCACATCGATTCTGCGGCTGCCTACGATACCGGCACCCACTACTAAGATATTTTTTCCTTCCAAATCAAAAAACATAGGGAAAAATGCCATTCTGTCGTTCCTGCCTCTCCAATCATGATGCGATCTGTTTTATGCCTTCCCCTATTATACACAAGAATGTAAGATTTTCAAAATATTTTTTATCCACTTCGATTGACGGAGCGGTCACTTTTCTGTATACTAAAAATCAAAACATTTTATGCTCAGTAAAGGAGAGACGCCATGGATGAATTATACAAAATGATCGAAGAGAAAATCTTAGCTTCCGGATACCAAGGTGAAATTGATGGAGAAGAAATTTACAATGAAATATGTGATGATATAGAAGAAAAGGATAATGGCACATACCTCTTCCTCTCTAAGAAAAAAGACGGAACTATTTTTGAATATAAAGTAGATGTAATGGATGATAACTTTGATCTCTGTTATATCCATATTACGGAAAAAACTGGTATGTTTCACATAATTTTTGACTAATAGCCCCTCTTTATTTGGGAATTCTACTCATTGTTTTCTCAAATACTATCTGTTATAATGTAATTGTTAAATAATTAACATCGTTGATTTGTTATAGGAGGCACAACATGAAAATACAGAATATTACAGATGTAGAGAAATTTTTTCAGGTAATTGATGAATGCAAGGGTACCGTAGTACTGATTTCCAACGAAGGCGACCGGATTAATTTAAAATCCAAACTTTCTCAGTATTTATCTATGGCAACTATTTTTTCAAACGGATATATTAAAGAATTGGAATTAGTTGCATATGATAAAGAAGATGTAGACCGCCTGATCAAGTTCATGTATCAGGGTGAATAAATTTTAGCTACAGGAAGTGGAAAGGCGAGAGGTGGTTCCATCCCTATGGGGATGTCCTGCCTCTCGCCTTTTTGATTCCTATTTTTAATTACTATTCACCTATATTCCCGGAATTTTCATGTTGTTGAATCGCCAGATCTGCCTTTTTCTTTTTCTTTTCAATATTTCTATTCACATCTTCTCTTAAAAGTGCATAGCAGACCGAACAGAATGGAATAAAAATCAGCATGCCCACGATTCCCATCATACTGCCACCCAGAGAGACAGCTGCCAATACCCAAATGGATGGGAGTCCTACGGAATTGCCCACTACATGGGGATAAATCAAATTTCCCTCCAGCTGCTGCAATACAAAGAATATCACGGTGAACCAAAACGCCTGAACCGGACTCACCATGAGCGTGAGGAAAATTCCCACTGCGCAGCCGATAAATGCTCCAAATATGGGAATCAGCGCAGTAAATGCAATCAGCACACCAATTAATAAAGCATATGGCAGACGGAAAATCAATAACGTGACAAAAAACATAGTTCCTAAAATCACAGCTTCTGTACACTGACCGGTCAGGAACTTGGAGAAAGTCTGCTCTGCCATAGCGCAGATTCTGATGAATTCATCCACCGCTGCGGATGGAAAATAGGCATAGAACATCTTTTTAAACTGACGTCCCAGATTTTCTTTCTGTAAGAGAATATAAATAGCAAAAATAAAAGCAATACCAAAGGTTGTAAGACCACTGGCAATCGACATCGCAGCTGTCACCGTAGAAGATAGAACACTTCCTGCTCCCGTAGTGATAAAGCCAGCCATCTTCTCCACCGTACTCTTCCAATCTACCTGAATGCTATTGATATAATTAACTGCATCCGGATTCTCAATAAATATTTTTTCTGCTGTCGTTTTCACCTGTGCAAAAAATACCGGAACACTGTCTTTTAAGCTGAGAATCGTATCCGTCAGCTGCGGAACTAAGAGAAATGTGACAATACCCAGAATAAACGCCACGAATAAAATGGCTACCGCCAGACTAAGTGGACGTTTTAATTTGTTTTTTGCCTTGAGATGCAATCTTTTTTCAACAAACCGCATGGGAACATTTAAAATAAAGGCAATTGCCGCTCCCAGAAGGAACGGAAGAAGTAACTGAAGAACTCGGTTGAAAACGTTTTTCGCCTCATCCATATGGAAAAATAAGGCTAATACCGCTACTGTATAAAGAATCAGAAGCATCAGCTTCTTCATCGTCTCACGATTTAAATTCATATTATTATGTCCTCTCTACGTACTTTTGCTGTTTCTTTTTCAAAAGCGAATCTTATATCTTGCTCTTCTGCATGAAAGGTACCCTGAATCATCAGATCGGTCCCGCCGCCTTTTCCGGTTAATTCTGCGTTTAGATTCTTCCCCAAAGACTTCATCCCTCCGGCTCTGCTGCCAATACAGTAGTTGTATTCTCCTGCCATCTTCTCACTGCATACCGCTGCGATCAGACCTTTGTTCTTCTCTAAAAGAAGATCACAGAACTGCCTCACTAAGATCGGTGAAAGTTCCGGTTCAAATACCAGAAGGCATTGATCGGCACGCGTTTCCCGATCTTCAAACTGTTCGGCTTTGATTGTTATCAGCTGTCTCTTTAATCCGGCGATCTGACCTTCCTTTTCCAGGGCATCCTGTTTTAGTTTTTCTACCGCCGCCACAATATTATCCTGTTTGGCGGAGAGGATAGCAGAAATCTGATTCGTCTGGTCGATTCGTCTCTCACAAGCCAATAGTGCTTTCTCCCCACACAGCATCGAAATGCGAACCCCCGTTTTATAATGAATCATCGAGATGAATTTTATAATTCCAATCTCTCCGGTTCTTTCTACATGAGTTCCACAGCAGGCGCAGACATCGACTCCCGGGACTTCCACGATCCGCACCTGACCGGTCAGTTCTTTCTTGCTCCTATAGGAAATCGTCTCTAATTCTTCCTCTGATGGATAAGTAATACACAAGGGAATATTCTTATAAATCATTCGGTTTGCTTCTTGTTCTATATCCATTAATTGCTCCCAAGTCAGCACGCCATTTAAATCAATCGTCATCTCCTCATTTCCCATATGGAAGCCAACATTATCATAGCCAAAATGAGCGTGAATCAGTCCTGAAACGATATGTTCGCCGGAGTGCTGCTGCATATTTGAAAACCGTTGGTTCCAATCGATGGTTCCTTGTATGGTCTCTCCCGGATTCAATGTTGCATCGGTGTAATGAATTATTTCTCCCGCTTTTTCATGCACGCTCAGTACCTTTGTTCCTCCTAATACTCCGGTATCGGATGGCTGTCCTCCTCCCTCCGGATAGAATGCGGTTCGATTTAATATTACTTCAAATCCTGTTTTTCCTTCTTTACATGAAATCACCTCTGCCTCAAATTTTACGGTATAAGGTGCCTGTTGGTATAATTTTTCCATTCCATAACCCTTCCTTTGCAATACTATTATTATACACAACTTTTAAAAAGGTTCAATCATAACCAAATTATTTTTTAAAATTAGGAAACTGTGGCAAGCCGACAGGCATATGATGGAGTGTAAAGAAAATCTCGGAGGAGTCTAATATGAGTGATTTAGCAGCAACAAATTGCGGGTGTGGATGTGGATGTGAAAGCAGCGGTGGAGGCGGTGGCGGATGTAATATGATTTTCCTGCTTCTCATTTTAATGTGCTGCGGCGGTGGCGGTGGTGGCGGCGGATGTTGTGAACATAATAGCTGTGGCTGCGGCTGCGGTGGTGGTGGCGGCGGTGGATGTGACAGCCTGATTTGGATTCTGCTGCTCTGCTGTTGTGGCGGTGGTGGTCTGGGCGGTCTCGGAGGCGGTGGCGGCTTCTGCTGCTAATCTAGCCTAACGTTCCCATTACACAAAACAACTGCTGTAAAAGCCGATATACAGTCGGTCTTTTACAGCAGTTATTCTAATCACGGGCAATCTGATAGATCAAAGCATTACAAATCGCTGCCGCCACATTACTGCCGCCCTTTCTTCCTTCGGCCACAATATATGGGGTGTGTTTTAATGATAAAATCAATTCTTTGGACTGAACTACATTAACAAACCCGACCGGCACTCCGATGATCAGTTTTGGAGCGATTCTTCCCTCTTGAATCAGTTCGTAGAGACGTACCAACGCCGTTGGAGCATTACCGATAGCAAAGATACAATCATTTCCCAGCTCTGCCGCTTTTTCCATACTGGCTACCGCTCTGGTTGTACCTTCCTTTTTGGCCTTGATCGCCACATCTTCATCTGCCATAAAGCAGAGCACTTCTCCCCCCATCTTTTCCAGGAATTTTTTATTGATTCCGGATTTTCCCATATTGGTATCGGTCACGATGCTGGCACCGGAGCGCAGTGCTTCCAATGCCTTTTCTACCGCACCTTCTGAAAATTTCAGGTTGTCGGCATAATCAAAATCGGCAGTGGTATGAATGACCCGTTTAATAATCGGCTCCAGATTAGGAGGAAACGTTCTTTCCCCCAGTTCGTTTGTAATCATTTCAAAACTCCGCGTTTCTATTTCAGACGGGAGTACCCGTTCCAATTTTATCGTAGTTTTCACCCTTCTGCACCTCTGCTTCTTTCCCTATTCCCATTTCTAATATCTCATATATTTTTTTCATATCCAGACTTTTTCGAAGTTCTGATGCCAGATGTTCAAACTGCTTTTCACGGTAATGTTCATAGTCAAAGTGATTTTCCTTTAATTGCTCCGGATTACCGCCTTTTCTTATCAAAAGTGCCTTTACCATCGTTTCTGCAATCGCTTCACTGTCAAAAATACCGTGCACATAAGTTCCGTAACAGTGATTTACTGCCATCCCATCCTGCTTTTCCATGTGCAGCGCCGATACGTCTCCTTGATATTCCATGAGTTCCACCAGCGGCACCGGGGCTATTTCTTTCGTGCCATCGAACTCGGAACAATAGGTTTTTCCCATATGGATTTCATACCCCTGCACAGGCATTCCCGAAAGTTCCCGAAAGATACCCTGTGTAGAAGCAAATCTCCCTTCCACCCGGGTTCTGGTCTTCTCTTCTTCAAATTCTGTAATGCAGGGGAAAATACCCATCCCAGAAATACTTCGTCCCGGGATTCCGGCTTCTGTGCCCATCTCATCCTTTAGGATCCCGCCCATCATCTGGTAACCTCCGCATATGCCAAATATCGGCACCTCGTTAGCCATTTGTTTCAACACGGCAGCTTCCAGACCGTTCTGACGCATCCAAAGCAGATCTTCGATGGTATTCTTCGTACCCGGAAGAATGATCAGATCCGGTGTTCCCAATTGTTCCACCGATTCTACATACCTCAAACTGACCCCATTTAGACAAGAGAACACATTAAAGTCCGTAAAATTAGAAAGTCGGGGAAAATGAATGACTGCAAGATCTACCAGTGCCTGATTTTCATGCGTCACATTCAGGCGGCTGCTCAGACTATCCTCATCTTCAATATCCACATTCATATATGGAGTAACACCTACTACCGGAATTCCACAGAGCTTCTCAATCATCTCTGTGCCCGGATCCAGTATGGTCTTATCGCCGCGGAATTTATTAATGATCATTCCCTTGACCAGAGAACGTTCCTCTGTTTCCAGAAGCATCACCGTTCCATAAAGTTGGGCAAATACGCCGCCTCGGTCAATATCACCAACCAGCAGTACCGGTGCTCCGGCCATTCTTGCCATACCCATATTTACAATATCATCTTTTTTTAGATTGATTTCTGCCGGACTGCCGGCGCCTTCTATCACAATAATATCATATTCACGATTCAGTTCTTCATATGCCTGCAAAATAGTCGGTATCAATTCTTTCTTATATGAAAAATAGGCCCTGGCATCCATATTCCCTATGGGAATCCCATTTACAACCACCTGAGAACCGGTATCGCTGGATGGCTTCAACAGAATCGGATTCATGGAAACCGATGGCGTAATTCCTGCTGCCTGCGCCTGAACGACCTGCGCCCGCCCCATCTCCAGACCGTCCTCGGTAATAAAGGAATTCAGCGCCATATTCTGGGACTTAAATGGTGCCGTACGGTAACCATCTTCTTTAAAAATACGACAAAGTCCTGCTGTCAAAAGACTTTTACCGGCATTTGACATCGTTCCCTGTATCATAATTGCTTTTGCCATGAAATTATCCTCTTATTCCGGCATTTGCAAGGCACAGGAGTAATTGTTCGTTTTCTTCATGAAGCTTCACCGATACCCGATAAAAGTCATCGGTCAGTCCTTCAAACCCATCACAGCAGCGGATTAGAATTCCCTCTGCCTTGCATGCACCATCATAGTCAATCTGATTAGAACGTTTAATTAAGAGAAAATTCACATCAGATGGAAAGACCTGAAAGCCCAGTTTTTCCAGTTCTTCGGCAAGAAATGTGCGCTCTTTGGATATCGTCCGCTCCGTCTCCTCTATGAATGTTTCCTCTTTCAGTGCCTGCAATCCCGCATGCATTGCCGGTACCGATACGCTCCATGGCTGGCGGCATTTCTCAATCTCTTCCACCACTCTTTTATTTTTACAGATTCCGTATCCCAGACGCAGACCTGCCATTGCATAAATTTTTGTAAAGGCATTCAGAATAAAAATATTGTGGTATTCCGGAAGATAAGGTACCATGGTATCCTTCTCCCAATCTTTTAAGAACCAGTTGAAGGATTCATCAATAATCAAAAAAATACGTTTTTGCAGACAGCTGTCTGCCCATTTTTTCAGTTGTGTAGACGAAAGAACACGCCCCGTTGGATTATTTGGATTTCCTAAGATCACCATGTCGACGTCATTCAAGAAATAATTGCTGTCGATGTCTTCCATCGAAAAGTTCTCGGATTCCTCTAAATAAATCAACTGGATCTCACATCCCACTGCATGAAGTGCTTTTTCATATTCATCAAAAGCAGGTGCAAAAATAAGTGCTTTTTTCGGCTGCAGTGCAAATACTAAACTATACAGTAAATCAGAAGCACCATTTCCACAGATAAAATCAGTTTGAGAAATATCAGCCTGTTCGTCAAATCTTTTTTCATAAAATGCTACCAGTTCGGCCTTTAATTCTCTGCATTTGCTATCCGGATAGCAGCTCCAGTCATCCGTGCCGTTTAAAACCGCCTGTTTAACTGATTCCGGAATTCCCAAAGGATTCGTGTTCACCGAAAAATCCAGTTTAATTTTGTCATTTCCATAAATGTCCCCACCATGTCGATATTCCATTGTTTTCTCCTTTTCTTTACCCAAGATTAATTGATTGATAGTAACAGTCCTGTTATAAGTAAAAGACATAAAATAGCCGTTAAATACATCAGTTTCCCTGCTCTTTTAATGTCTTGATATTCGATTGGCCGCAAATCATCTCCTATGACCTGTTTTTTACAAAGTGTTCCAAAATACCAGGCATCTCCTGCCAGCTGAACGCCCAGTGCTCCGGCACAAACGGCTTCTGTTTGCGCAGAATTGGGACTTTTATGATTAAATCGATCTCTCTTATAGATTCGAATGGCATCTTTAACATTCATGCGAAGCAAAGCCGAAGCTCCGATCATGAGAATCGCAGACAATCGAGCGGGAATAAAATTGACAAAATCATCCACACGTGCTGCTGCCCTGCCAAAATATAAATAAAATTCGTTTTTATAACCTACCATAGAATCCATCGTATTGATTGCCTTATAGATCCAGCCCAATACCGGTCCACCGATTGCCATATAAAAAAGGGGAGCAATCACACCATCTGAAGTGTTCTCTGCCACCGTTTCTACCGCCGCCTTGGCAATCCCCTCGGGCGAAAGTGAAGCCGTATCTCGTCCCACGATCATGGATACATTCTTTCTGGCATTCTCTATTTCCCCACATTTGAGAGAGTCATGTACTTTCATGCTCTCACGATAGAGAGAACGCGCCGCTAAACAATAATAGCTCATCACGGTTTCCACCGCAAAAAGACAAAGAGTTCCGCCGGTTCTTGCGACTGCACAGACAATCATGCTGATGCTCCCTGTCATAAAAATGATAATCATGACCAGACCGATGCCTCCGACCAATTCCCCTTTTTCATTCTTAGGAAAACACGTTCGCAATTTATGTTCCAGACCGGTAATCCACCGGCCGATTGCCCTGACCGGATGGGGAAGTCCATAAGGATCCCCAAAACATAAATCCAGTAAAAATCCCGCCAAAATAGCCATCAGATGTATACGCATGCTGTCATATCCCCTTACTTCCAATCACTTGATTTTACATTCAATTCCACACACCACCCGGTAGACCGACTGGGATGCAGCGGCGACCTTTTGACACAGTCGGCCATCTGTTTCTCTGTAATTGCGTTCAAATTCATCCACCGGCACAATTCCATAACCTATTTCATCTGCAATAACGATAGCATCGCCATTTTGATTCATCAGTTGTTCTATAAACGCATCCGGATTTTCTCCGGATTTCATCAATCGGCGAATATACAATTCTAAGTGGCAGATTATATCGGCGTCAAATGCACACGGATAGTCATCCCTTCGTCCATCCGCAATGCGAATATCTGCGTTATTGGCACAACCCAAATCGGCTGTCCTCTGATGGTTCAGACGTTCGGCAAATAATCGTTTTCCCTGACTCTGTCCACCGATAATCAATATCATAGTAATCCTCCCAGCAATAAAATCACTAACTCGCATATCTGCAGGAAATACCCGGCTAAATCTCCGGTGATTCCACCAAACTCCCGAATGGACATGTTATAATACCAAACATAAGTAGCAGCCGCTCCGATCAGACAGATTCCGCCGATCCATCCGCCAACCCGGATCATAAAGCATGCAGATGCCAGAATATACAGAATCATCGTCACTGCTACGATTTTCTTCACCGCTGCCTGTGAAAATGTGGCCGCCAGACCATCGTTTCGCGCCATGGGAAAGGTCACCACCGCCAGACCACTGAGTGCTCTGGTCAGTACAAAAGCACCTGATAAAATCCAAATTCCCCGAAGGTCTAATTCTGAAAATGCCCCTATGTAAAGCAGCATATAAATTCCAAATTTAATAATAGCAAATGCTCCCGTATGAGGATCTTTTAATATCTCCAGTTTCTTTTCCCGAGAGCTGTAAGAGCCTCTGGCATCCGATACATCTAAAAAACCATCCATATGAATTCCACCGGTCACCAACAGTGGGCAGGATACGCCCAATAGTGTAAAACACAGTCTGCCCATCCCTGTTTTCTCTGCCACATAAGCAAATAAGAGTAACAGTCCGCCTATCACTACTCCAATCAACGGGAAAAAGCACATGGCATACCGCATGCGTTCTTTGGTCCATTCCACCTGCGGCATGGGGATTTTAGAATACATTGAAAATGCAATTACAAAGCTGCCCAGTAAATTCATCCTTACCACCCTGTCATTTGATTTTTATGGGAATCCCATATACCACTTCGGTCATAGTGTCTGCCTTACGACCCAGATACTGATTCACTTTTCCCAAAAGTTCTATATATTCTCTCGTTTCCCTACTATATTCTGCTCCATCGGAAAACACTTCATTGGTTACAATAATAAGATGGATGCACTTCTTTTGCAAGCAGTTTATTCCACGAATGATCTCATCTGCCGCCTGACTTCCCACTCGGTAATATTCATTCGCAACTAAATTAGACATACATTCTAAAAGCACGACCGGTTTTTCATCTTTCACACCGAAGTCTGCATCTGCAAGATTTGTATAACATTCCACCGTTTTAAAGTTTTTTTCTGCGCGCATCCTTCGGTGGCGCTCCACTCTTTTTTTTCCTTCTTCATCCCATACCATCATCGTAGCCAGATAAATCCGCAAATCGATGCCCATACTCATGACCAACTGTTCTGCATATTCCGATTTTCCGCTTCCACTTCCTCCCGTTATTACATGAATCACAGGCTGCCTCCTTCCGACGGTATGCTTGTCTCTAACCTAATTTAAAGTGGTTTATAATCTTCGATTTCCAACTCTGCAAAGGTGCTCATGCGATTATAGACAGAAACTGCCATCTCTAAAAGTGGCAGACTTGCCACCGCACCGGTTCCTTCACCCAGACACATCTCCGCTCGGATGATTGGTTTTTTTTCTAAATAACATAATAGATGTTCCCCCGCCGGTTCAGCTGAAACATGGGCGGCTATCATATAATCCCTTGATATATGACAAATTGTCATAGCTGCCACAGCTGCTGTTGCCGAGATAAATCCATCAATTACAATCGGTATATGATAAATGCCACCACCCAAAAATATCCCCGTCAGTCCGGCTATATCCAGACCGCCGACTTTGGATAACACATCGACACCATCCTGTGGATCGGGTTTTCTCGCACGGATTCCCTCTTTTATCACACCGAGTTTTCTTTCCAGTCCTGCATGACTCAGCCCCGCCCCCTTTCCGGTGACCCGTTCCGGTTCCATATTCATAAGAACCGCCGCGACAGCACTGCTGGTCGTGGTGTTGCCGATTCCCATCTCTCCGGTCGCTATGATTTTATAGTGTTTCTCTTTCAGTTCCTCTACCAGGGAAATTCCCGTGAGAATCGCTTCCAGAGTCTCTCTCCTCGTCATAGATGGTTCCTTCAGAAAATTTCTTGTCCCTCTCCGAATATTTCGGTTTATGAGCGGATGTCGGTTCCCCACAGGTCCAATGTCACAAGCAACTCCAATATCGACGGGAAATACATCCACATCCGCCTGTTCTGCCATAATGCAGACGCAGCTGTCCCCACGGGTCATATTCGCTGTCACGGCTGCCGTCACTTCCTGTCCCGTCTGCGTCACACCCTCTGCTACAATTCCGTTATCAGCACACATGACCACCAGTGCCTTTTTATCTAAAGAAAGATCCGAACACCCTGTGATTCCCGCAATCTGTATGATATCCTCTTCCAAAATGCCCAAACTATGTAAAGGTTTTGCAACATGATCCCAACGGTATTTTGCCCTGTTTTTTGAATCTTCATCTGCTGCCTTTATCTCTTTCAATAATTCTGACAGAATCCGCTCCAATTCAGCCTCTGAATATTTCCCGGTCTGCCAATCGATCGTTCTGTCCATCATCTTACGCTGCACCTCTCCAGCCATTTTTCTAAAAATTCAGGATTTGAGGGATAATATAAATGAGGAAATCCACAAATAAATCCGTCCTCCTCATGCATACATCGAAATGTTTGATTTCCCATCGGTTTTTGAGCTTCCCAGCAACTGCCCGGATCACTGCTTTCCCAATAGTGAAATTCATGACCTTTTATCTGTCTTCCATCGGTTCCCGTTAAAGTGATATAGCCAAATCGAGATAATCGTTCTGTTTTAAATGCAGTGGCATCGATTGCACCGACCATCGTATATACCTTTTTATCATATCCCTCCAGACTGCGGTGAAGGTACAAAAAACCTCCGCACTCTGCCAGTAGCGGCAGCTTCGCTTCGCAGGCATTTCTCATAGAGCAAAGCATCGAATCGTTCTGAGCAAGTTCCGATGCATAATTTTCCGGATATCCACCACCCAATAGGAGTCCATTCAGCTGTTCAGGCAACTTTTCATCATGGATCGGACTGAAAAACACAAGTTCTGCTCCCATCCGCTCCATCAGTTTTAGATTTTCTTGATAATAAAAGCAAAAAGCCTCATCACGAGCTACGCCAATCCGTACTTTTTTTTCTATCCCGATTTGTTCTGCCCGCCGCGTTTGTTGTTTTAGGTCATCGCCGGCTTCCACCGGTTCTGCTTCCTCTGCCAGTTTAATCAAACCGGTTAAATCCACGCTCCGTTCCATCTGATCTGCCAGATTCGAAATGATTTCCCGTAGTTTTTCTATTTCACTTGGCAGGAAGAGTCCCAGGTGGCGGCTTTCCAGTTTAAATGCCGAAGATTCCGGCAGATACCCAAATATAGGAATTCCGATATCGGCTTCCATGATGGGAGCTATTCTTTCATACAGCACCGGTGACATCCGATTTAAAATGACACCTCGGATTTCACTGTCTTTTTTATATTCTAAAAATCCCCGAATCATAGCGCTCAACGAAACCGATGCCCCTTTGCAGTCCAATACGAGAATGGTCGGAGTTCGGGTGATGCGGGCGATATCATAAGAACTGGCTTTTGTCGAAATACCACCCACCCCATCATAATATCCCATCACTCCCTCTATGACTGCCAAGTCTCCTTCCGACGACTCCGTCATCTCCAGAAGCTCTTTTCTAACCGGTTCCTCTTCCAGAAAAAAGCGGTCGAGATTTCCACCGGGAATTCCCAATACGTATTTATGAAACATAGGATCTATATAATCGGGGCCACATTTAAAAGAAACCGGATGAATCCCCTTTCTTTTAAGCGCCTCTAAAAATCCACAGGTTATTAAGGTCTTTCCACTTCCGCTCTTAGGCGCCGCAAACAGCAGCCGGGGAATCTGTTTCTTCATATTTTCCTCCAAATGTAATGACATAGACCGGATTTTGCCCCTGCATTAAGTGATAGTCTCCTGCCTGTTTTGCTCTCGCCACCTGCACGGACACGATTTCCCCTTCTATCTCCCGTTCTTTTAATAATTGCACCACTTGCACCAGTGTTTCTAATGCAATGACATTCACTACGATTCTCATTTCGCGATTAATCTCTAATAATCGGGTAATCAGTCGTTCCATATTTCCAGAAGATCCACCGATGAACGCATGCGTTGGCTGCTCTGAAAATATCTCCGGGAATACTTCCGGTGCGATGCCTTCTGTAATGACCAGTTTACGATCTGAAATTTCTGCTTTCCCCCGGTTCTTTTTTAACAGTTCCACGGCTTCGTCTTTTTTCTCAAATGCATACACGGTTTTGACCGGATGACACAAAATAGCTTCTATGGATACAGAACCGGTTCCTGCACCGATATCTAAAAGCACCGAATCTTTCTTAAGTTCTAATTTTGAAAGAGAGACTGCCCTCACTTCCGACTTCGTCATGGGTATCTCTCCCCGGATAAACCACTCATCTCTCATGTTCTTCCTCTTCCCTGCCATATGACTGTATCAATGCCACGCTCAGAGCGTTAAATACCTGTTTTTTTAATGTTTTAGCTGTCCCGGTTATAATCCTTTCATTTTCATAGGATAAATTTTCTCCCACCGACACTTGAATCTCTTCATAGCCATTGGCACAGAGCGTTTCACAAAGTTCGCCTGCTCCATTTTCGCCTCCCAGAAGTAAAAATATCTTTTTATCGCCCCGATGCAGTGCTTCAATCGGGTCAAAGGTACGGCCATGAGCGGTATCCAGTTTTGCATCTTCCCAAGGAATTCCCAGCTTAGCTGCAAAGTAACTGATTGAAGAAATACCGGGAAATAAAGAAAAAGGAATCCCCTTTTCTTTCAGCATTTGAACCATCTTTTTGGTTCCACTGTAAAATCCGGTATCTCCGGAAAAAAGGATCGCTATCTTTTGATTACCATTTTTCTCTTCCTGTTCCAGTTCTGCTGCCACATCCACCGGTAAATACCGGGGAATGGTTCTTTGTTCCGCGCGCAGAAGTGGTTTCACCGCATGCAGGACCCTGGGCGCACCAAAGAGAACGTCACTGCTGCAAATAGCCGTTTTCGCCGCTTCCGTGATCTGATTAAGATTTCCCGGACCAATGCCCACCAGAAATACCCCTGAATCCGAAAATTCCTGTATTAACTTACAGGCTGTTTCCGGGGTGACACCATCAGATTCCGTCCGGTGTTTAATAACGATGGTAATAATTCCACATGCTTTAGCCGCACTTAGTTTTTCCGCAAATCCACCTGCCGCGCCGGTTTCCTTGGTAATCAGAATATCTGCCCGAACCTGATGGATCAACGCGATATTCATCTCTTCTGAAAAAGGTCCCTGCATACAAATCAAATGACTTTTTTCAATCCCCAGTTCCTCACACTTTTGCACTGCCTCCAGCGATGGAAGGACACGAACATATCCCCGTTCCTTAAAACCGCTCATCTGGGAAAATGCTTCTAATTCCTTGCTTCCCGTGGTCAGAAGGATCCTGCCCGGTTGATATTCCAGCAAGTTCACCGCCTCATGAACATCGGAAACCAAACAAATTCGGTTCGTCGCATCATCGGTTGTTTCGGAAGCCTCTATCGTTCTAAGGCAGCGAATCAGGCGTATCTTCTTATGGGCACATGCCTGTCGAATGTTTTCAGTTACTTCAAAAGCATATGGATGCGTCGCATCTACCACGAGTCCAATCTCATGGGCAGAGAAAAACTGCTCCATCTCCTGAATATCCATGGCCTTTGCATTTATTTTTATCGTTCTGCTCTCTGTTAAAAGTTCTTTTCCATATTCGGAGACTACGCTGACCCACGCCGGAATCTTGTTATATTCACAGAATTCTGCCAACTGCCGTCCTTCTGTAGTCCCTCCGAAAATTAAGATTTTACACATCTCTATATCCCCTTGGTGTTACCATGCGCTGTGATCGATGCTCTGTCCTGGAATTTCCGATATAGACGGTGGTAAACATATCCGTCTCGGTCTCTTTTAACTGTTCCAAAGTCATGATTTCCATCGACTGACCTTCTCTTCCGATATTTTTAACTAACCCACAGACCGTATTTCCTGATTGATACTCTAAGATAATCTCACAAGCCCGTCTCAGATAATCGAACCGTTTTTTACTGGATGGATTATAAATACAGATAGCAAAATCGCCTTCGGCTGCACACCTCAGTCGTTTTTCAATCACATCCATCGGCGTCAGTAAATCACTCAGACTGATTACCGCGAAATCATGTCCCAGTGGTGCACCCAGAACGGCGCCCCCACTTAATGCCGCGGTGACTCCGGGTATAATTTCCACATTTACTTCAGGAAAATCCGATGCCATCTGAAGAATCAGACCGGCCATCCCATAGATGCCGCTGTCTCCACTGCAGATCATCGCCACGCATTTCCCCCGATTTGCTTCTTCAAATGCCATCCGACACCGCTTGGTCTCCTGCGTCATCGGAGTAATTAAAAACTGCTTTTCAGGAAAAAGCGGCCTCACTAAATCCACATAGACCGTATAACCGGCTATGACTTCACAATCTTTTAATGCATGCTCAGCGCGGATGGTCATCTGCTCATAAGAACCGGGGCCAATTCCCACTACATATAGTTTTCGTTCTGTCTGTTTCATGTTATTTATGCTGTCCACATTATCCTCTTTTCAAAAATAAATCTTCTAAAAATATAATACCGTATCACGCAGTGCCATCGCTATGGTCACACCATCTATCACGGTCTTAGAAAGAATCATATGTCCGCCGCTTTTACGGCAGGCACAAAGTGCTGCCCGCTCACATACATTCGAAACTCCGGTCACCTGACGGACAAATTCGGATTCTGCAAAATCTCCGGTCACCTGTTGTAATTCTTCTGCCAAAAAAGTGACAAACCGGATATTCCATGTTTTCACAAAATCCAAGAGTCCCGGCTCTGACTGCTTTAAATCAATACTGGCTACAGCGTCCACAGCCCGCCGATCAATCCCCTGCTTTTCTAATGCGTATTCCACGGCTCGCTGGATATGTTCTTTCGACGTATTCTTTCGGCATCCAATTCCCATGATAATTGCCTTGGGAACCAGCCGCAGACTGTCTTCTCCCACTTCCGGTAATCCATGCACTGTAATATAGATATTTTGCTTCTGTTCCCTATTGATTGTCAATTTTTCGGGAATTTCTCCTTCCACAGGAAAGTCACTAAAGAGTCCGATTTCCTTTTCTTCCAGCACCGCAGCCGATATCTTCTTTGCCCTATGTAAATCACAAATTTCCAATTTATTTTTCTTAGCAAACAAATCCACTGCAAATTGATGATTTAAATCGGTAGCCGTCGTAATCACAGGAACCGCCCCCAATAGCTCCGCGGTCATGCGAGTCAGATCGTTGGCACCTCCCAGATGTCCCGATAACAGTGAAATGGCAAATTGCCCCATCTCATCCACTACCGTCACGGCAGGATCCCTGTCCTTACATTCTATAAATGGTGCAATCGCACGGACTGCGATTCCGACAGCCCCTATGAAAATCAAACCGGTTCCTTTATGAAAATGATGACCGGTCCACTCCCCAAGAGGTTCCTCAAGAGGACATATACCATCGTTTGGCTCCAGATAATCCGACTTTGCAAATCCGTTCACGTTATGCCCCAGAGATGTAAATCCATCGTTCAGTCTTTTTAGGATTCCATATCCGCGCCTCGTAAAACTGACCATTATGATATTCATAGGTTGCTTCCTGTACCTTTTCTGTACTCCGTAGTAAACGTGGGATCATAAAGTTTGGAACGCTCATAATTCCCCTGTGCCACCGCATCTCCTACCAGAATCAATGCGGTCTTTGTGATACCTGCTTCGCCGGCTTTTGCTTCCAAACTTGCGATGGTACAAATAATCTTCTTTTCCTCAGGCCATGTTGCTTTATAGACAATCGCTGCCGGGGTCTCCTTTTTATAGCCGCCTCGGATCAGTTCTTCTGAAAGTTTTCCAATCAGTCCGGTGCTTAAAAAAAGTACCATCGTGGAACCATGGGCAGCAAAGGAAGCAATGCTTTCCCGTGTCGGAACCGGAGTTCTCCCCTCGGTTCTGGTGATAATCACACTTTGAGAAATTCCGGGAAGTGTATATTCCATATTCAGTGCAGCGGCAGCTCCACAAAAGGAACTGACCCCGGGACATGAATCATAGGAAATCGAACGGCGATTTAATTCATCCATCTGTTCCCGCACCGCCCCGTATAACGATGGGTCTCCGGTGTGCAGGCGCACCGTCATCTCCCCTGCCATCTCTGCCTTTTCGATTGTGTCAATCACTTCTTCCAATGTCATCTTCGCACTGTTATGTACCTTGCATGAATCTTTTTTATATGAAAGCAATTCCGGATTTACCAACGAACCCGCATAAATAATCCGGTCTGCTTCTTTCAAAAGGTTAGCGCCGCGAACCGTAATCAGATCGGCGGCTCCCGGACCGGCTCCCACAAAATGTACCATCTATTTTCCTCCGTTTTCTCTGACAATAATCAACGAATAATATCCTGCATGATCCGGTATGTCATCCGGAGATTCGTATACTTTTTCATTGGGCATCCCACAGTTCTCTACCATCTTCACTTCATAGTTCCCCAATTGGAGAAGTTCTTTCACTTTTGCCATCTGCCGCCCCGCCTTCATGAGAACTTTCACACCTGAAAGTTTTAACGCCTCTTCTATATGGTACGAAGCCGGGATAATATGCAGTTCCTCTGCTCCATTCACCAAGGGAATATTAAGACGGGCCGCCGCCGCGCAAAAAGAAGGAATTCCATTCACGATTTCGGTTGGGTAGCCCAGCGCACTTATCTTCTCATGGATATATAAGTATGTAGAGTACACCGTGGCATCGCCCAGCGTAATCAGTGCCACGTCTTGCCCTTCTTCCAGACAGCTTGCCACCTGGTTGGCTGCATTCTCATGACTCTTATGTAAAATTTCCGCATCTTTTGTCATCGGCATCGGGAGGTACAGACACTTCTTCTCTGCGATCTCCGGCACCGCATCCACTGCGATCCGATATGCCACACAATGCTCTTTATCTTCCTGTGGAATCGCAATAACAGGACACTCCCGCAGTCGTCTGGCTGCCTTTATAGTCATCAGTTCCGGATCCCCGGGACCCACTCCGATGCCACACAGACATCCGGTTATTTTTCCTGTTTTTTTATCTGTCACTTTTTTATCCGCCTTTATGTAATTTTTTTCAGTCTTTCTACTGCCCCATCCGTCATGCCCAAAAGTCCCTGTACGTTTGAAAAGACAACGACCTCCACGGAGATACCGCTGTAGTCTTCCAATACACGTTGAATGCGATTCACGACCACGTTCATCACTTGATCCAAATAACCGGTCTGCCGCAAATATTCGGATGCCTCTTCACTTGTATTCATATGTAATATGGATTCTGCAAGAAGGGGTGAGATTCCTGCCTCTTCTGCACAGGTGCAGAGAATCTCCATGCGTCTGTCACCATACCTAGAATGCGTATTTAAAACGCCACCTGCCACTTTGATGAGTTTTCCCAGATGTCCCGCTAAAAGCACCTCGGTCACCTGTTCTTCCCTCATCATCCGAAAGGCATCTCCTATAAAATTACTGCACTTTACAAATGAATTCATCGAAATTCCCAGCTTGTCTTTCAAAAATGTCTCACCGTAATTTCCCGGTGCCACGGCCAGGACGGTTCTGCCTTCCTGTACCTTTACTCGAATATCCAGACGAATCGTTTCCACCAGAGCCTCCTCGCTCATGGGGTTTACGATTCCACTGGTTCCAAGGATGGACAGACCGCCCACAATCCCAAGATTCTTGTTAAATGTTTTTTCTGCCAATTCTTTTCCTTCCGGAGCAGAAATTTCAATCCATAGTGTTTCCTCCGGCGAAATTCCATACTGTATGCATACAGCCGCCGCTTCTTCAAATATCATCCTGCGCGGCACCGGATTAATGGCATAGCCTCCCGGTTCACAGGATAAGCCCTGTTTTGTCACCATGCCGATGCCTACACCTCCTGTTAAAAACAGAAAAGGATTGTCCTCAAAACGATAGCATGGTTGATTCACCGCATAGGCCGCAGCAAGGTCCGCAGGTATTCGGCTCACTGATGCATAGATGAGAATCCCAGCGGTCACATCCGGATCATCTCCGGCATCTTTCCGAATGGCACAGCTCACCGTATCCGAACCTACGGTGATTTGCTCCACGGGAAAAACCTTGCTGCTGCCATTTGGCAGCACAAGTGATATATCAGACAGTGATGTTCCGGAAAGCAGCATCTGTGCAGCTGCTTTTACCGCTGCCGCAGCGCAGGTTCCGGTCGTGAAACCACAACGAAGTTTTGTCTTTTCTGCCATACACGGTCCTCTTTCCCAATCCAATGTATTTTATTATATTCGATTAAAAGTTATCTTTCAATAGTTCCTGCTTTATTTCTCTCTTACGTTTTGTAATCAAGCCACCAATTCTCCCACTTTCCTTAGATGTCAGACTTTTCCATCCATGGTTAATAACTTGATCCCCCAGCCCTAACTCCGATGCAATCTCAAATTTCATCTTTTCTTCCGGTCTCATATTAAGCGGATCAAATGGTTCTTTTTTTGCTTTCGACATAAATATATACCCCTTTCCATAATTTACTAGGAGTATTTCCTATTAAATAGAAAGTATTCATTGGCTATTTAAAAAAAATAGTGTAAACTAGAAGGATATATATTTATTATTACTTTATTTTATTTGTTTTTACTGATTTCGCCGTATTTTTACTGATTTACTTATCATTTATACTCTATTATTTGTTAAAATATGATAGTACTTGACTTTAACAGAGGAGACTTTATATGAATATCGCTATCTTGGAGGATTCCAAATCAGAACTCGAACAACTTACTAGATATATTCAGATTTACTTTTCCGAGCATCGAATTTTTCGTACAGTAGATATTTACTCTGATGGCGAATCTTTTTTAGCAAATTGGAAAAATAAATCTTATGATTTGATTTTTTTAGATATCATGATGGGAAAAATAACAGGAATTGATGTGGCACGCCAGATTCGTAAGACAAATACTGATTGCGTAATTATTTTTGTAAGCGTCAGTACCGAATTTGCACTTCAAGGCTTTGAAGTACGGGCATTTGACTATCTTGTAAAACCTATTTCACAGGAACGTTTTGAACATACTATGGATTTATGCCACGACGAACTGATTAAGCATGTTCGCTGCATTGAGGTAAAAGAAAGCCGCACCATTATCAAGTTACCGCTTCAAGATATTATCTATACCGACTACTATAATCACTACATTCAGATTCACACCGCTAATCGTATGATTCGTTCTTATCAGCAGTTTGACACATTTGCGCCACTTTTGCTCTTCTATCCACAGTTCCTTTGCTGCTATCGAAATTGTATTGTAAATATGGATTATATTGCTAATGTAGATAAGAATGATTTTATTATGACTACCGGAGAGCGGGTTCCCATTATCCGGGCAAATCGCCACACTATTTATCAGGAATATGCGAACTATCAATTTTTAAAACTATCGGAAAAACCCGATTGATCACATTCGGCGCGAGAGTCTGCAAAAGCAGGCGCTCGCGCCGAATTACATATCCACAGCAAAGTGGGAGTTTTTTAATTAAACTCCATAGAAATTTATATCCATGGAACCCAAACCACATTCCAATTTAATCTTTTTAGGTGCTCCGCTTCCTATATTTCGTTCTATCGATATACCGGAATAATGATCTTCTCCAATGGATATATCGCCCAGTGCACTCTCTATATTAATATCATAATCCTCTTTGCTTCCCGCTAAAGAAAGGTCAACGGACCCGGCCTCCACTTCTGCGTCGATCGCCGTTTTTGCATCACCGGTTGCCTCGATACTGCCGGCCGAGGCACTCAGACTCAGATAATCAGTTTCAAAGTCCGACACACGAATGACTCCCGCTTCTGCATCTAATTTTAAATGATTGGTTAAAACAAATGGAATCTCTATGACTCCGGCTTCTGCCTCTAACGTAACGCTGTCAAATTTATATCCGACCGGAATCTCGACTATTCCCTCTGCGTAATTTTCTCCGTATTTTTGCAAAGATTTTCTGTTAGAATAATAATTGATTGATACGTCCGAACTCTCATCTTCTTCATGGAATACGCCGCAATAAGTTTTTTCTTTTTCATAAATTCTGATTTCATCTTTTAGTTCCGGATTTTCCACCACTTTTATAGACGAATAACTGGCCGTGATATCCAGATTCTTTACACCGGTATAGGTAGCTGCCAGCACCATATCTTCTTTTGGAACTATCTCAAAATTATCTATGTTATAATTCCCGATCTTAAAGTTTTTGATTGCCGCAGTTCCCCCGGCAATTCCCGCTACCGCAGTAATCCCGGTTCCGACACAGAGCAGTACAATTCCTGCAATAGTAAGACCTTTTATCCATTTTTTCATTGTTCACTGCCCCTCTCTGCTTTATTTTCTTTTTTTCCAAAGGTTTTCTTTATAATACCTATGGTTCCGGTCACCGCCCACGGAATGAAGGTTCCATAGAATAAAATCGAGCATACCAGCAGCAGGCATCCCAATCCCATGAATGCTACACCCAGACCGGCACACAGTATTCCTATCCACGTATTGAAGAAAATCTGCGTAGCTCCGATGACAATCAGTGCAAAGCCGCCAATCAGCCCCAGAGCCGTAAGAGCTGCCAACAGTAGGAATACTGCCAGAAGTGCGCTTCCGACCCCAAGCACCCCGCTAAAAGCGCCCAGAGCGATAGCACAGACTGTAGGCACCGCCACTAATGCCAAAAATGCAATCAAAGGATATTTGATCCAATTGCTGATTTTGTGCTTGGCACTGTTTTTTGCATAATTTCCTTTTTCATAGTGTTCTTTTTCATACTGATTATTTCCATCACATCCCTTTTTATCGTTCCGGTGTGACTCTGTTGTTTTTTTGATAACGGGAAGTGCTGATGTCTCAAATCTTGGATCTGCATAGCCATGTTCCGTAAATTCACCACTTGTTTCCATCCCGCCCAAAAGATCCGTTCTTATAATGGCTGCAATGCGCTCCGGACTGCCGAATTCGGCTAAAACAGTTTCTTCCTGATCGGATCCCGCCTCATCCAGATAATCTTTATAATAATCAATTGCTTCTCTTTTTTCCTCTTCTGCAATATCTTGAAGGAGGTATTCCAACTGATCAAAAAACTCTTCTTTTTTCATTTTAAATTGCCTCCAAAATTTCTGATATTTTTTTAGAATAAATGCTCCACTCACTTTTGTATAGGTTCAATTGAGCGCGTCCAGCTTCTGTTATCTTATAGTATCTCCGATTTCTCCCGTCTATAGCGATGTCATAGACCTCCAGGCAGGATTCTTTCTGCAATCGACGAAGAACCGGATATAGTGTAGATTCTGACACTTCAAGCGCCAGACGGACATCCTGCGTAATCTTATATCCATATGTTCCCTTTGTTTCTCTGGACACAGCAGCTAAAACAACCGCATCCAAAAGTGCTGCTCCCGTATTAAATATCATTATCCCACTCCTCATGTCTTTTCATTCAATATAACGACTTCATCTGTGTCATCACTTCAATCATAGGATTTAGCCATCTGTTTGTATGCTATTATTATATCAATACTATACTTCATATAATATAGTTTAATGTATTATATACCCAGCCGAATTTTCTGTCAAGAAATTTTTATTTTTATATAATAGGAGCACTTTCTTATTACATAAAAATAGCAAGTATATCGACCGACTAATTCAGTCCGATATACCTGCTATATACATATTAAACGACTTTATCTAAACCTGATTCTGAAATTACTGAACATCATCCTGTGCTGCTACTGCTTCAATATCAACATCTACAACATCTGCTTCAGCTTCTTCCATCGCTTCAGGTGCTTCTAATGCTTTCATGCTTAAGCTGATCTTTCTATCTGCTTCGTTGAAATCTACAACTTTTGCAGTAATGATCTGACCAACACTTAATACATCGGATGGCTTTTCAACATGATCTCTGGAAATCTGAGATACGTGAAGAAGTGCATCTACGCCCGGCTCTAACTCTACGAAAGCGCCAAAATCGGTCATACGTGCCACTCTGCCCTCTACTACGTTACCAACGGCAAATTTTTCTGTTGCACTTGCCCATGGGTTCGTTTCAGGGAATTTAAGGCTTAAAGCAATCTTCTCGCCATTAATGTCTTTAATCAGAGCGGTTACCTGATCGCCAACTTTAAATACTTTTTTCGGGTTCTCTACTCTGCCCCATGACATCTCTGAAATATGAAGTAAACCATCTGCTCCACCGAGGTCGATAAATGCGCCGAAATCGGTAACGTTCTTAACAACGCCTTCGATCATCTGACCAACTGCGATTTTTGCAAATAATTCTTTCTGAATAGCAGCTCTCTGAGCAACCAATAACTGTTTACGATCGCCGATAATTCTGCTTCTTCTGCCGTTAGGATTGAATTCGGTAACTACAAATTCGATTTCCTGACCTGCATACTTAGATAAGTCTTTGTCGTAAGAATCAGATACCATGCTGGCCGGAATAAATACTCTTGTGCCTTCTACTTCTGCTACAAGACCTTTCTCCATAACCTGAGTAACTTTTTCTCTCAGAACTTCTTTACTCTCAAAAGCCTCTTTTAATTTCTTTAAGCCCTTGTCTGCTGCCAGTCTCTTATAAGACAGTGCTGCCATTCCTTCGCCGTCGTTTACTTTAAGAACTTTGACATCCATCTCGTCGCCAACAGAAACTTTGGTTCTAAGATCTACGTTTGGCTCGTTGGAATATTCACTTCTTGTGATAATTCCCTCTGTTTTGCTTCCTGCGATGCTTAAAATAACTTCATCTTCCTTCACGCCGATAACCTGACCAGTAACTGCCTCTCCTGCGCGTAATCTCTTAATTGATGATTCTTCAAACATTTGTTCAAAACTTAATTCTGACATTAGTATGAACCTCCTCGATAATTTGATTCGGGGTTGAAGCCCCGGCTGTAATACCTACGCTGCGCACAGAACCTGCCTTTTCAGGTTTGAAATCATTCAGTGTCTGGATAAAGTAAGTATCCTTACATTCCCTTCGGCAAATCTCAAATAACTTTTGGGTGTTAGAACTATTCGTTCCACCTATCACAATCATAACATCCACTTCTGAAGCTATCTGCCTGGCTTCCACTTGTCTTTCCTGTGTTGCATTGCAAATCGTATTTAAAACAAGTATATCATAACTCGTTTTGGAAATTTTTTCAACTAAATCTTTAAATTTATTGTAGTTAAATGTCGTCTGGGCTACAATGCACAGTTTTTCCCCTTCTAAAAGCGGTATTTTCTCGAACTGCTCATAGGTCTCTATGACGTAAGTATCGTCATCTCCCCAGCCTTTTATTCCCTCTACTTCCGGATGATTTTCATTTCCCACAATAATGACACGGCGGCCATTCTGTTTTTGTTCTTCCACTACACGATGAATCTTCTTTACAAAGGGACAGGTAGCATCCACCAATTTAACTTCTTTATTCGCCAGAATATCATATATTTCTTTTCCAACGCCGTGAGAACGGATAATGACCACGCCCTCTTTTACCTTCATCAGTTCTTCTTTTGAATTTAAGACAATGACCCCTTTGGCTTCTAAATCGCTGACCACCACTTCATTATGAATGATGGGACCATACGTATAAATAGGTGCCTGAGCCTGTTCAATCTGTTCGTAGACTTTATCTACCGCTCGTTTCACTCCAAAACAAAATCCGGCCGTCTTTGCCACGATTACTTTAATTCGACTGGCATCTTCCGCCAGTTTAGTCATCGTGTTAATCACTTCTTCCAATGTCATGTCGGATGTATCTAAAAGAATCGCATCCTCGGCTTGTTTAAGTGGGGAATGTTCTCTGTGCATATCCCGGTTGTCTCGCTCTATAATATCCTTTTCGATCTCATCTAAATCACATGCTGCATTCTTTTCGCGGAGCTCTTTAAAGCGTCTCAATGCGCGCACTCTGCTTCCGGCTGTCAGATATACTTTTACATCCGCATAGGGCAGGACACAGGTTCCGATATCTCTGCCATCCATCACCACATCTTTCTTTTGCGCCAGTTTCTGTTGCAGCTCTACCAGTTTCTTTCGTACCGGCAAATAGACCGAGGTCGTCGAAGCCATATTTCCCACTTCTTCTGTGCGAATCAGTCCGGTCACATTTTCACCATTTAAGATAATCTGCTGTACTCCGTCCTGGTAATCCAGAGAGATTTCCACCTCTTCACAGGCTGTTTCTATTGCCTCCTGATTTTCTCCCTTGATTCCCTGGCGAATAAAATAAAGCGCCATCGCCCGATACATCGCACCGGTGTCCACGTAAATATATCCCAGATTTTTTGCCACCTGTCTGGCTACCGTACTTTTACCGGCTCCTGCCGGACCATCTATCGCAATATTAGTTGGCATATTTGATCTCCCCCATGTCATTTTCGATATGATCTGCACGGCTCTCCCCGGCATTTTTCCCGGCCAGCCAGCCGGTAGACCAAGCAATCTGCAGGTTAAATCCTCCGGTTACTCCATCTAAGTCCAGAACCTCACCTGCCAGATAAAGGTTTTTCACCTTTTTAGATTCCATGGTAGAAGGGTTTACTTCTTTTACCGAAACACCGCCCTGAGTGACAATCGCTTCATTGAAATCGCGAAGTCCGGTCAAGGTCAATTTGAAAGCCTTTGTCTCTTCAACGAGATGATGACGTTCTTCTTTGGTAATCTCATTGACCTGCTTCTCCGGCGAAATACCGCTCCGCTCAATCATAATCGGAATCATCTTCGATGGAAACAGATGAACCAGCGCATTCTTAAACTGTTTATTCTTAATTTCTTCAAAATCTCTTAATATGCGGGCGTCCAGTTGTTCTTTGGAAAGTGCCGGTTTTAAATCAATAAAAAGATCTAAATTAGTCTTTTTAAGCTGTCTGGCCGCATAACTACTGGCACTTAACAGCACCGGACCGCTCACTCCATAATGAGTGAACATCATCTCGCCAAATTCACGATATAGTTCTTTTTTTCCGTTCAGCACTCGGATTTCGATATTCTTAAGAGAAAGTCCCTGTAGTCTGGGGGCATCTTCTTCTGCCACCGTAAATGGCACCAGAGCCGGAATTGTTTCAACTACCGTGTGCCCGGCATCCTCTGCAAACCGATAACCATCGCCTGTTGAACCGGTCGTCGGATAAGAAAGTCCACCGGTGGCGATAATCACGGCATCCGCTTCGATTCGCTGATTCTGCCGTTCCAAAATGATGCCCTTACAGATATCATCCTCGATGCAGAGCTTCTTTACTCCCGTGCGGAGAACCACATCCACGCCTAGTTCTTTCATTCGTCTTGACAGTGCACTGATTACATCGGAAGATTTATCCGAAATAGGGAATACACGATTGCCCCGTTCCGTCTTAAGAGGACATCCCGATGTTTCCAATAGATTTATAATATCTTTATTGGTAAATCCATAGAACGCGCTGTAAAGGAATCGGGAATTAGTCACTATGCTTTGAAATAATTCATCCATATCGCAGTCACATGTAACATTACAACGACCTTTTCCTGTTATAAATAATTTTTTCCCCAGTTTTTCATTTTTTTCATAGAGAATCACTTCTTGTCCGTTCTCTGCCGCTGCGATGGCGGCAAGCATCCCTGCCGCACCTCCGCCGATTACGATTATTTTACTCATTAATTTTCTTTTTCCACTTCTTTTATTTTTTTCTCCAAGGCATCTACTACGGTTTCCAAAACCTTTACCCTGGCGTAGTATTTACAGTTTCCTTCGACTACTACCCATGGAGCATAGGTTGTAGAGGTTCGAACCAGCATCTCATTCACAGCCACCTCATATGCATCCCATTTCTCCCGATTGCGCCAGTCTTCGTCGGTGATCTTCCACTGCTTGGCAGGGTCTTCCATACGCTCATTAAAGCGGCGTTCCTGCTCTTCCTTATCAATCTGAAGCCAGAATTTGATGACTACCGCTCCAAAATTAGCCATATGGGCTTCCATCTCATTAATCTCCTGATAAGCGCGCTTCCAATCCTTCTCTTCACAGAATCCCTCAACCCGCTCGACCATGACACGGCCATACCAGGTGCGATCAAAAATCCCTATATGTCCGGCCTTGGGCATATGGTTCCAGAACCGCCACAAGTAGTGGTGAACCCGCTCGATGTCATTCGGTGCCGCTGTCGGATTCACTTTATAGCCTCTGGGATCCAGATGACTGGTCAGACGTCGGATGGCTCCGCCTTTTCCACCGGCATCCCAACCCTCAAATCCCAGTACAACTGGAATTCTCAACCGGTAAATCTCACTGTGCAGAAATTCCAGTTTCTTCTGCAATTCATTGATTTTTATCTTATATTCTTCTTCGGTCAAGCTCTTAGTTAAATCAATACCGGAGAGTACTCCATTTTTAAAGCGCTCTTCAGGCATGGCTGTCGGTATCATTTCTTTTGCTCTTGCTGCTTTCTCTGCCTTCTCTGTTTCCCGTCTTTTTAATTCGTATTCCAATCGATCCGCTACCGTCGTCATAATCTTCATCGTAGCATAATTCTTATCGGTTGCCTCGATAATCGTCCACGGTGCATATTCTGTATCTGTTTTTTGCAGCATCTCTTCACATATCTCGAGGAACTTATCATATTCTTTGTTGCGCCTACGGTCTCCGTCTGAAACTCTCCAAGCTGTTTCTTTATTGCTTTCCAATTTTTTAAAACGTTTTTTCTGTTCTTCTTTTGTAATATGCAGGAAAAACTTTATAATCACGGCGCCACCATCGGTCAGCTGTTTTTCAAATGACAAAATATCGTCAAATGCTCCCGGCAGATCGCGTTTTCTTATCACCCGGTCAAAACGATCCTCCGTCACTTTATGGTACCAGTTCTTATCATAAATAGCAATGCGTCCGTCTTCCGGTGTCTTCGTGAAATAGCGCCACAAGAATGGACGCATCACTTCTTCCTCACCCGGCCGGCGGCTGGCATATACATCAAATCCTCTGGGATCCAATGGTTGAATCAAACGGTTGATCTGAACACCTTTTCCTGCTGCGCCTAAACCTTCAAACACAATCATAATTGGGATTTTCTCTGTCTTGCACTGCCGCTGTAAAAGTCCCAACCGTTCCCATAGCTCTTCACTGACCTTTTTGTACGTTTCTTTGTCTACCGTTTTCTTTAGATCTACTTTTTCCAGCATGTTCATTCCCTCCATCTTATTTGTCATCTTATTTGTCATCTTCTTTATTCTATCATTTAGTCCCATCGCATCAATATCTGCTTACTTATCAAAATATTCAGAAACCGCTTTCATCTGCTCGCTAATAGAGATATGCTGTGGACATTCTTTTTCACATCGCCTGCATGCCATGCAATCCATACCGCCTTTGGACAATTTACCATAGGCCTCTTTTGCTTCTTCTCTGCCTAAAGACGCGCTCATGTTGTATGCGGCAAATATCTCCGGTATATCCAGTTCAAAGGGACATGGCATACAATAACGGCACTTCGTACAGTTTACAATCGGCATTTTATCAAATGTTTGCTTGGCCTTTTTATAATTTTGCTTTTCTTCTTCTGCGACCATACCGATGAAACTCCGATCGGCATAGATCAGATTCTCCTCCACCTGTTTTTGGTCGCTCATTCCGCTGAGCAAAAGACTGACTTCCGGTTGATCCCATAAAAAGTCAAATGCATGTTCTACCGGTGTTTTCTCTTTTGAAAAGCACTCTGACACATGTGCCGCCGGGCACGCCAGTTTTCCGCCGAGAAGCGGTTCCATAACAATGACCCCAAGTCCTCTTTCAGCCGCTAATTTTAAACCTTTGATTCCTGCCTGTTCTTCTAAATTAATATAATTGTATTGAATCTGACAGAAATCCCACTCATCCGTATCATCTATAATTTCCTGAAAAACATCAAATGAATCATGAAAAGAAAAGCCAATCCATCCGATTTTTCCCTCTTTTTTCGCTTTTACCGCCTTCTCTACCAGATGAAACTTTTTTACATTCTGTTCAAACCGCTCCCGGTTAAGTGCATGCAGCAGATAGCAGTCGATCCGATCGGTCTGTAGTTTTGCCAGTTGCTCCTCCAGAATGCGTTCAAAATCGTCTTCCTTTTCTATCATCCATACGGGACACTTATCAGCCAGATATACTTTA
The DNA here is from genome assembly GCA_036634775.1 of Clostridium sp. Lineage (GTDB taxonomy): Bacteria > Bacillota > Clostridia > Lachnospirales > Lachnospiraceae > Otoolea. Next base: position 861 of record JAVWRQ010000019.1, on the reverse strand, counting down.
TCGCGATAGCCATCTCTCAGTGCTTTCCCAACTATCGTTTCACTTTGCCCCTCATGGTAGAGATAAGCCGTGTCTATATAATTAATTCCTCCGTCTATTCCTGTGCGAAGGATGTCTATTGCTTGATTTTCATCGATTGTCTTATCTGCATTAAGTGGCAATCTCATGGTGCCAAAACCCAGAGCCGAAAGCTTGATTCCTGTATTTCCTAATTGTCTATACTGCATAATGTTACACCACTTTCTACTTTAATCATACCTAAAATAAGTTTATCACAAAACAGACTAATTTTCCATTAAAAGTACAACTCCATTACCGGCTCCAATCCGATCTGCCCCGGCATCAATCATTGCTTTTGCATCTTCTGCGGTTCTGATTCCACCGCTAGCCTTGACTTTAGCACGTTTACCTACTGTTTTTCTCATGAGTGCCACGTCTTCCACGGTTGCGCCACCAGTGCTAAAGCCGGTCGATGTTTTAACAAAATCAGCTCCGGCTCCCACTGCAATCTCACACGCCTTAACAATTTCATCTTTTGTGAGCAGACAAGTTTCTAAAATTACTTTTACAATTTTCCCTTTAGATGCCTTGATTACCACTCTAATATCATCACTGATAAAATTATAATTTTTATCCTTCATCGCCCCAATATTCATAACCATATCGACTTCAGACGCACCTGCATCGACCGCTATTTCAGCTTCCCTCGCCTTTGCTTCGGATGACATAGCACCTAATGGAAATCCAACTACACAACATACGCCAACTCCGCTTCCGGCCAGTTCCTGAGCTACTAATGGAACATGGCATGTATTGACACATACAGAAGCAAATCCATACTGTTTTGCTTCCTCACAATAT
>JAVWRQ010000018.1:0-41777 GCA_036634775.1 Clostridium sp. | reverse complement strand
TGGTGGAAACATTGTAACTGGGGCTAGCCGTCGCGCTAGCGACTTGGTACAATCGATGCTGTAATATCTAAAGTAAGTATTTGATAACTATATTTGATAAAGGTCAAGGTGAAAATAGATGATAAACAACCACAATTCTTCAAGACGACGACGTTACCCCACCGATAAAAAGCAGCAATTTATGAACTGGTTTCCCTATGTTATTTTGGTGACGATTCTATCGATTCTGCTCTGTATCGCCGGATATCTGGTGATTCGTAACAAGCGGCTGACTGCACAGGAGACAGGTTCTTCTTCGGTACAGACCGAAGATATCCCACCGACGATTCTGACCACCGATGAATCTACTTTAGCAGAATCAAGTACCGCGCCGACCACAGATGAATTACAGATGATTTTAAATCGTGCGGCACTTCTCAGCTCCGGCTATGATTATGACCGTGCCATCGAACTTTTAACTTCCTCTTCCTATAAGGATGATGCACAGGTCACTGCTGCTGTCGCTGCTTATGAACAGGCAAAAACCACGCTTGTTAAAACCGATCCATTTAAAATTACTCATGTGTTTTTCCACTCTTTGATTATGGACACTGCAAAAGCATTTGACGGTCAGCCCACGGCAAAAGGCTATAACCAAGTCATGACTACTAAAGATGAATTTATGAAGATTCTTCAGTCCATGTACGATAAGGGATTTGTGCTGGTACGCCTCCACGATATTGCTTATGAGACGACTTCGGCAGATAATACCGCTGCATTTACCGATGGTAATATCATGCTGCCTCCCGGCAAACAGGCATTTGTTATGTCGCAGGACGATGTGTGCTACTACGAATACATGAAAGGCGATGGTTTTGCCACCAGAATTATAATTGATGCAAATGGCCGGCCTACCTGTGAGATGCTGCAGGATGATGGTTCTGTTGCAACCGGCTCTTTTGACCTCGTTCCACTTTTAAATGACTTTATTGATGCACATCCGGACTTTTCCTATCGAGGTGCCAAAGCGGTTCTGGCTTTTACCGGATATAACGGCATCTTAGGCTATCGCACAGCTCCCTCTTATAATACGGATGAATACAGGGCGCAAAATCCCGGATTTGACTATGAGAAAGAACGTGCCGATGCTGCGAAAGTGGCCGAGGGTCTCAAAGCCAACGGTTTTGAATTAGCTTCCCACAGCTGGGGACACCGCAACATGGGAACGATTTCCATGGAGAATTTTATCGCCGATACGGATAAATGGGAAAACGAAGTGGAGACACTGACCGGACCATGTGATATCATCTTATTCCCCTTTGGCAGTGATGTCGGTGACTGGCGCTCATACTCTCCTGACAATGAACGTTTTCAGTACCTCCATTCTAAGGGATTCCGCTATTTCTGTAACGTGGATTCGAATCCCTACTGGGTGCAGCTGGGTGCCGATTATATGCGGCAGGGGCGAAGGAATCTGGATGGTTTCAGGATGTATTATGACCTTCCGGAAACCAATCCCAAAGTGGATCATCTAAGTGATTTATTTAATGTATCGGACGTCTTTGACCGCAGCCGGCCAACACCGGTTGTACCGATGTCATAAAATCAGACATTCTAAAATCAAACAGCCATGGTAGCTATCACACTTCGCTACCATGGCTGTTTGATTTTAGAACTGTACGATTTCTTTTATCTCAGGTGCCGCTTCCACGCAATCTGCGTAGAGCATAGGTCCGTCTCCTTCATATTCAGAACTATACTCATACTCTATTTTAGCACGAACTTTTACCCACTGTTTTGATTCTAATAATCTTGCATTTCTGGCTTTGCACATGAATCCCAAAAATGCCATATCTGCCTCACAGCAAGTCATCGCCATTCTTCCCGGTACAAAGTAGTTCTTGGGAAATTCCGGTGCCTTTAAGACCATAGCCGTGAATTCTACCGTTTTCCCTTTATAGCGTTCCGGTTTATCCAGCGTATCAATATACCAGATTCCATAGGCTTCCGGTGAAATCTCAATTACGTCGGCACTGACATCATAAGGCAGGTCAGCTTCTGCAATTTCCTCGATCTCTCCTTCGGAATCCTCGAATACGATCTGTACCTGTGGATTCATACCTTTTAATGTTCGGCGATAGGTATCCAGATCTTCGATTTCATCACAGCGGTTCATGATCAGCATCTCTGTGTTTCGCACCATCAAGCCCACCATTGACTTCATATTATTCAGATACAGGTCAAATGTAGAACCGTCTACAATCGTTATCTGCTGATAAAGTTCCCAGTCCTTGGGCAACTGCAGTGCCTCCGGGCTCCACATTCCATTCCACTCCATCAGGACACGCTCAGGATTATATAGAATTTCCAGTTCTTCCAGATACTCCGGTGTCATCTTCTCAAAGTCATCCACATAAACAACGGCTGTATGAGTCTCTTTCAGCAATTCTTCTTCGTATTCCGATTCGCCTTCTTCACAGACAATTAAAAGAGTTTTCCCTTCTGTCTGAAAATACTCCTGCTGCATCGTAAATTTCATAAATTCAGTTTTTCCGGCTTCCAAAAATCCGTTAATCAAAAATAACGGCATTTTCTCCTCATCCATAATGATTCATTTCCTTTCGGCATTTTGTTTTAGTTTTCCGTAAATGCAGCTTTTAATGCTTCCTCATCCAGATGGGAGCCAATTACACACACTTTACCGGTGTAATCAGGAGAACCTTCTCGAATCTCCGTCTGTTCCGGAACTAAATCAAAATGCAGCCAAATTCCGTTCTCTCCGCTGGGCACCATACCTTTGGCACGGAGTACCTCACCGTATTTGGTTCCATATGCCAGCTCGTCCAGAAGTTTTTCTAATTTTTCACGGCTGATGCCGGTCACATGCTCACAGCCCCAGCTGGTAAACACCTCATCTGCATGATGGTGATGATCGTGGTCATGATGGTCATGATCATGGTCGTGACAGCCACAGGTGCAGTCATCATCATGGTGATGCTCATGCTCGTGATTGTGCTCATGTTCGTGACAGTCACACGATTCTTCATGTTCATGGTGATGCTCGTGTTCGTGACAGTCACACGATTCTTCATGTTCGTGATGATGCTCATGTACATGTTCTCTGGCTTCTTCCATCAGTTCTTCTGCCATATCATCTTTTTTCTCGATGATTTCCAGAAGTTGGGCACCGGTCAGTTCGCTGCATGGGGTCGTGATGATCACCGCTTCTTTATTATGTTCACGAATCATATCCACTGCAGCCTGTACTTTCTTAGGTTCGACAATATCCGTTCTGCTCAATACAATAATGCCTGCATTCTCAATCTGGTTATTAAAGAATTCACCAAAGTTTTTCATATACATACGGCACTTACCGGCATCCACTACGGTCACGGCACTGTTTAATACGACTTCGATCTCAGAAGCCACGTCTTTTACCGCTTTCATGACATCGGAAAGTTTGCCCACACCGGAGGGCTCGATGATGACACGATCCGGAGTATATTTTGTAAGGACTTCTGATAAAGATCTTCCAAAATCACCTACAAGGGAACAGCAGATACAGCCGGAATTCATCTCGCGGATCTCCACCCCTGCATCCTTTAAGAATCCGCCGTCAATACCAATCTCGCCAAATTCATTCTCAATTAATACAACCTTTTCTCCTGCAATTGCCTCTTTCAGAAGATATTTAATAAATGTAGTTTTTCCGGCTCCGAGGAAACCGGATATAATATCAATTTTTGTCATAGCTGTCACCTTTCTTTTTTTGATTTTATCACATTTTAAATCCTTGTTTTACAAATTGTATCATACAAAATAGCAAGAATGCTATTAAGTTCACGATAACTACACTGGCACCTGCCGGAGTGGAATAGACATATGAAATGACCATCCCGATACAAAAGCAGATGATCGAGAGGATTCCCGATACTACCACGACTCCATGAAAACTTTTGAATATCCGCATAGCCGTCAGTGATGGAAATATAATCAGGCTGGAGATCAGCATGGCTCCCATCATCCTCATGCCCAGCACAATGGTAACTGCTGTAAGCACTGCAATTAATATATTATACAAAGAAACGTTCACCCCTGTGGCCTTGGCAAAGTTTTCGTCAAAGGTCACGGCAAATACTTTATTATAACAGAATAAAAACAACCCCAGCACCACGATTGACAGGATGACCGATAAGATCACGTCTTCACGGCTCATCGCCAGGATACTTCCGAACATGTAGCTGCTAACATCGGTGGTCATCCCGGTGGTCATGGATGTAACCGTAATACCGATGGCCAGTGCACTGGCAGAAATCATGGCGATCGCCGCATCACTTTTTATCTTTCCCTTTTCCGTAATGCGCAGCAGGAAAAAGGCGGCCAGCACTACGACAGGAATGGATACTTTAAGAGGGGACCATCCCATGGCAAGTGCCACAGACAGTGCGCCAAATGATACATGGGACAGACCGTCACCTATCATGGAATAACGCTTTAATACAAGACTGACTCCCAAAAGAGAAGCACAGAGCGAGACGAGAATTCCACCAATCAACGCCCTTACGATAAATGGGTAAGACAGCATTTCATTTATTATGCTCATGCGCCCTCACCTCCTAAAAACTGTCGTCCGATCTTACTCTTTTCATAGTCCGCTGTAGTGCCATAAAACAGTGTTTTCTGCTGCATATGCAGGATTTTTTCTGCCTGATGCACGATATTGCGAATATCATGAGAAACCATAAGGATGGCTACCTGCTCTTCCATGTTAATCTTCTTAACGATCTGGTATACATCCTGAGCCGCCGACGGATCCAGACCGGTAATCGGTTCATCCAGGATCATCAGTTTATCGGTCGCACATAACGCCCTGGCAATCAGGGCTCGCTGCTGTTGTCCGCCGGATAAATCCCGATAGCAGTGTCTCTTTAAATCTGTAATTCCCAGACGTTCTAAATTAAACTCTGCCACAGCTTTCTCTGTTTTTGAATAAAAAGGCCGATTTCCGCGTTTGCTTAAGCATCCCGATAAAACCACTTCATAGACCGTCGCCGGAAAATCCTTCTGCGCTGCCGTCTGCTGTGGAAGATAGCCGATTCCCACCCGTTTTAATTCATCGGAAATCACAATCTTGCCGGAAATTGGTTTTAAAAGTCCTAGGATTCCCTTCATAAGCGTACTTTTTCCGGAACCATTTTCCCCTACGATGCAGATATAATCGCCTGTATTCACTTCTATATTCACATCCACGACGGCATTCTGATTCTCATATCCAAAATCAACATGCTCACATTTCAATAATAGTCCCATTAATTTAATCCTTTTCTCAGATTTACCGTATTTTGTTCCATCAATTCCAAGTAAGTCACTCCGGAGTCAAATTCTCTTCTGGTAACATTATGACAAGAATGAAACAAAAGTGGCTCTGCTCCGGTCTCTTCCCCTATAATCCCGGCCACACGGTGACTGGAAAGTTCCAGATAATAAATGACCGGAATCTGCTCGGTGCGCACTTTATCAATTAAATATGCTATGGTCTGTGCACTGGGTTCTGTATCGGAACTGCACCCGGAAAATGCAGCTCTGTATTTGAGACCATACTCATCAAAAAAATATCTAAGTGGAAATTTGTCTCCAAATATCAGCAGATTTCGCTTTCCATTTTTTACAATATCCCGGATTTCTGCATCTAATTCTTTTAACCGGCCTGTATAAGTTTCTCCATTATTTCTATAGGTCTCACTGTTTGCAGGATCCTCTTCTTCTAATACATGGGTCAGGATTCCCACCAGTTTTATCGCATTGACAGGAGAAGTCCAGATATGCTCATCGTACTCGATTTCCACTTCCCGTCCATCGTCACCGGAAGCATGTTCTTCTGCCTCGTGGTCATGTTCTTCGGCTCCGTGATCATGTCCTTCAACTCCATGGTCGTGTTCGTGCGCCTCCATACCTTCCACCACTACTTCTTCCACCGTATCTACATAGTCCATCATCGTAACTACGCGGCCGGGTACCGTCCCCTCATCTCCCAGGGATTTTAATACTCTGGTAAACCACTGCTCCATCTCACCGCCATTACAGATCACCAGATCTGCATTCTGTATGGTAATCACATCTTCGGGTGTGGGTTCAAAGGAGTGGCTGTCCATCCCTGCCGGAACTACCATCGTCAGATGAATCTGATCGCCGGCAATCTGTCTTAAAAAGTCATAGTAAGGAAATAATGTCGTCACCACATTCAGTTTTCCATCGCCTTCTTCAGCGGCGCCGTTTTTTTGTGCACTTGTACATCCCACAGCAAAGAGGCAGGTCAGAAACAGAAGCGCAGACAATGCGACCGCTATGGTGATTGCCCCGGCCCCCGGCCTGCGTATTCTTTTATTATTCATCTATATGCCTCTTTCTTTCTATCGGTTTTATATCATCCAATCATATCCCGCCGATGATTGTTTCCACCTGATCCGGTCGGTCTGCGATATATCGAGGATGAAACTCCATAAGTTCTTCTCTTTCACGAAATCCCCAAGTGACACCCACCGTATCCATACCGGCTGCCATGCCGGTCTTCATATCGGTATTCGTGTCTCCCAGATAGAGGCAGTCTTTCGGCTCGATCCCCAGTTCACGGCATATGAGCCACGCCCCATCCGGTGCCGGTTTTTTCGGTGTACCCGGCTGTTCTCCACGGACGCAGTCAAAATATCCTTTTCCAAAAATAGTTTCAATATTCTCAACGGCCTGATGATGGGGCTTATTGGAATAGACCGCTATCTTTAATCCGCTTTTCTTTAAATAGTCCAGCAGATGAGGGATTCCGTCATAAGCAACCACTTCTCTCATACAGTATCGCTCGAAATTCTTTATATACAGAGGCAGTGCCTCTTCATAATGAGTCAATTTCTCGTCGCCGCAGGCAATCAGTGCCCGTTCCATCTGTTTCTTATATCCATCTCCCACCATATGCTTGGTCTGCTCCGGCACAATCGTTGAAAGACCAAACGCTTTCAGTGTCTCATTTGTTGTAAAAGTAAGCGCATGAATTGTATTTAATAAAGTTCCATCTAAATCAAAAAGACATAAACGATACATATTCTTCTTCCTTTCACCCAGTTAATAATAGAATAAAATGACAAAAGTTGCAATCAACATTTACAAAAAACCACTTTATTCTCTTTTTGAAAATATACATCCACAATAGTTCTGTCGGTATAGTTGATACGCTTCGGACAGTTCAATTGATCTTTTGTAACCGTTCTTTTTCTTAAAATCGGAATTCAGGTAATGAACTCCATATTCAGCACCCGCTTCTTCCCCTATGGTATTAAGCAATTGTGCATCCTTTAATGGGCTGATGGAGAGCGTTGTGGTGAAGTAGTCATATCCCCCCAGTGCCGCCAGTTTGGCTGTTTCCCGAAGGCGCAGTTTAAAACATATCTCGCATCTGGCTCCGCCTTCCGGGTCGGATTCATGTCCCTTTACCGCATCCATAAAAACGGCGGGATTATATACACCCGATTGAAAGTGGATGGGATGTACCGCCGGAAGTTCTGCCACCAGACGTTCTACTTCTTCTGCCCGTTCCTCATATTCTTTTGACGGAAAAATATTGGGATTATAGTAATATACTGTGATATTAAAAAAATTAGAAAGATATTCCAGCACATAACTGCTACAAGGTGCACAGCAGCTATGAAGAAATAGAGAAGGAACCATTCCTTCTTTTTCATTCTGAGCGATTATCTGCTCCAGTTCTTTTTGATAATTACGCCGATTGATATTATTTTTATGATCTTCTCTCATCATAGATTCCTCACCGTACATCGCACCCCTATCAAAAAAAGCAGCCCGGCACACTTCTTGTATGGATTAGACACAAGAAGTTTTTGCTCATAGGCTGCTCTGTAATTATAGAAAATCGCGAATTCGTTTGCTTCTGACCGGATTGCGCAGCTTTCTAAGTGCCTTTGCCTCAATCTGCCTGATTCGTTCACGGGTAACGTTAAATTCCTTACCCACTTCTTCCAGTGTCCTCGGATGGCCATCTTCCAGACCAAAGCGCAGAACAATCACCTGACGTTCTCTTTCTTTCAGGTCGCCCAGCAAAGAATCGATATGTTCACGCAGCATCACCGCTTCTACGTTGCCCTCCGGCGTCACTACGTTACTGTCTGCGACAAAGTCGCCCAGGTTGGAATCATCTTCTTCACCAATCGGAGTTTCTAAAGACGCGGGTTCTCTGGCGATCTGCATGATCTCCATCACCTTGTCTTCGGTCATATCCAATGCCTCGGAAAGTTCTGCCACCGATGGCTCGTATCCCAGTTCCAAGGTCAGTTTTCTCTGCATCTTGGACATCTTATTAATCGTCTCCACCATATGCACCGGCACACGGATGGTTCTGGCTTGGTCTGCCAGTGCTCTCGTGACCGACTGACGAATCCACCAAGTAGCGTATGTACTCAGTTTAAATCCCTTTGTGGAATCGAACTTCTCAACCCCTTTGATCAGTCCCAGATTCCCTTCCTGAACCAAGTCGAGGAAACTCATGCCTCTTCCCGTATAGCGCTTTGCGATGCTGACTACCAGTCTTAAGTTGGCTTCAATCAAACGGTCTTTGGCATTCAGATCACCTTCTGATTTTCGTATGGCCAGGCGAAGTTCTTCTTCTGCACTTAAGAGCGGAACCGTTCCGATCTCTTTTAAATACATCCGAACCGGATCTTCTGTTCCGATTCCATCTAAAAGATCTATCGCATCTAAATCAACATCTTCTTCCTCAGACGTCTTTAAAAATTCATCTTCGCTGTCATCCAAAAGAAGAGACTCATCCTCTGATAACAGAGTTTCATCAATCAATTCCGGTATAACATCGATATTATTCGCTTCCATGTAGCTATATATCTGCTCCATCTGCTCAGCTGCCAGATTATCACTGATAAAGAAATCATTAATTTCTGAAATGTCCAGTGCATTCTGTTTTGTCTTTGCCAATTCGACAAGTTTTCCTAACTTCTCTAAAAAATTATCTTTCTCCACGAATTAACGTCCTTTCGTCCTAAGAAGTTTGTAAATCCTACTCGGTCTTACATTATATACTAGACAAATATATTTTTCAACATATTTTCAAGGTTTTCCGACAGGCTCTCCTATTTTACCGTATTTTCTCTATAGTTTCAACATTTTTTGACAAATCAGCTATTTTCCCTGCTATTTTCGAATGGCTGCGAAGAACTATTTCTTTCTGCAGATTCTCAATTTCCACTTCGGTCTGACTGCCCCCAAATTCTCCATCCAAAGACCAGTCCACGCTTTCATCGGAAATGATCTTCAGTTTCTTTGCCCTAAAGGTGTACACGCAGTCATTTTCCCCGTCTTTGACTAGCAAAAAGGATACAATACTGGTTATATCTTTGGGCGTTCTGGGTGTTCTCACCAGCAGCACTTCAAATTCTCCATCATCCAATGCCACGTCCATTCCTGCCAGACTTTTAAATCCACCAATACTAATCGTGTTAGTAATCATCCCCAAAATAAAATCTTCTTCCAATTGTTTTCCATCCCACTCAAGTCTCATATGGTAGGACTTTAGATTCGTCACTCGTTTGACCGCTTCCAGCATATATGCCTGATGCCCCAGGAAATTCTTAGATTCCTGAGTGGTTGTATAAGATACCTCCGTAAATGCTCCAAAGGCCGCCACATATACAAAATATCGATTGGAACCAAAACATCCCACATCCAGAGCAATATCACTTCCGGTCACCACGTCTTCAGAAGCACGTCTCATGTTCTTTGAAATCCCCAGGCTGGCGGCAAAGTCGTTCGTCGAACCGGAGGGAATATAACCTAATACCGGTCTTTTAGAAACGTCCAGAGACATAATACCGGAAACGACCTCATTCAGCGTCCCATCCCCACCACTGCACACAATCAAATTTTTATTTTTTCCATGCTGTTTTATAATTCTGACAGCATCTCCCTGTTGTCCTGTGGCATAAATGGTAAGTTCATATCCGGCTCTGGAAAAAACATCTACTATATCCAGGAGTTTATTGCGAATCTGTCCTTTTCCTGATTTGGGATTGAACACAAACAGAACTTTTTTCATGGTCTTCCTCTCATTATTTCACATTAATGCTTTCGTATACACTCCAAATGCATTTGGCAATGGATATTTCTCTATGATTTCTGTTTTATTCACCATCTTATATGGATTTGACAGCTCCTCTTTCTTCATCATAACACGGTATCCGCTCATATGCCACTCTATATGTGAAAAAATATGAATCGAATCCGGTAATTTTTCCACCGATAAAATCGCCTGTCGAGAAATATGAAGTGCCTCGGGAATCTCCGTTTCATCTATATGCCCCGGTACATTGGGAAATTCATAGAGGGCGGCAAGGAGTCCTTTGCCCTCCCTTTTTCTTATGGCAGCCTTGTCAGAATACTCAATTAAAAAAATAGTTTTATCTTCGATTCGCCGTTTCTTTTTCGCGGTTCTCACCGGTATCTCTTCTATGAATCCGCCTTTGTGCGCCAGACAGACCGATGCCAGCGGGCATATGTCACAAAGTGGTCTGCCTGCCGGAATACATACGATTGCCCCTAATTCGATCAGTGCCTGATTATAATCTCCGGGGCGTTTCCAATCCATGGCCTCTTTTAGCAGCGTTTCTATCCGTTTTTTAACCGATGCCTTCCCGATGTCTTCTCGATCTGCCAAAACTCTGGTGATGACCCGCAGTACATTACCATCCACTGCCGGCACCGGAATCCCATATGCGATTGAAGCAATCGCTCCCGCCGTGTAACTTCCTATCCCCGGCAGTTTTAGCAGTTCTTCGTAGGAGGCCGGAAGTGTTCCACCATACTCATCGACCATCATCTGTGCCGCTTTTTTAAGATTGCGGGCACGGCTGTAATACCCCAGCCCTTCCCATAGTTTTAAAAGCAGCTGTTCATCTGCCTCTGCCAATGATTTGACATCGGATAGTTCTTCCATAAAATGGGCAAAATATGGTTTTACCGCTTCTACTCTGGTCTGCTGCAGCATAATCTCCGAGATCCATACCCGGTAAGGTCTGGGGTCTTCTCTCCATGGCAGAATTCTTCTGTTTTGGTCATACCAGGCCAGCAACGGTCCTCTAAAGGAAGAGAGACGTTCTGCTTCGGTCAGTGGTTTTTCTTCCTGCTCCAGCGTCTTTAGTTGTCCATATAAATATTCCATCACTATACATATCCGTAAATGCCACGGACCGATACTTCTCCTGAAATCACCTGATGGATCTCTCCGTCATCGGTTTTCACAAGAAGCTCTCCTTCCTTATTAATTCCCAGTGAATGACCCGTATATTCATGACCCGGCTGCAATACTTTTACCGGGTTATCGAGATTCACCAGGCGGCTGTTATATTCTTCTATCAGTTTGCTCATGTCGCAAGTCGTTATGAAACTGTCATAGTATCGCTCATAAGCTTCCATAATGGCACCAATCAAACGGCTTCTGCTGATTGGTTCACCGGTCATCAAGTAGAGCGAAGATGCTACATCTCTGATCTCTTCCGGGAAACTTTTTGTGTTGACATTAATACCGATACCGGTCACTACGTAGTTGATCCATTCCAGTTCGGTGCTCATCTCTGTCAAAATACCACAAATCTTCTTCCCATCACATACGATGTCATTTGGCCACTTAATTCCGGTTTTTATATTCACCGTCTTTTCTATACCATCGGCTACAGCCAAAGCTGCTACAAGAGTCAGCATCGATGCCGACATCGGTGAAAGTGCCGGTCTTAGAATCAGACTCATCCAGATTCCCGTACCGGAAGGTGATGACCACTCTTTTCCCCGTCGTCCTTTTCCTTGGTTTTGACAATCGGCCACGACCAGGGTTCCGTGAAGTGCACCTTCTTCTGCTGCTTTTTTTGCTTCTGTATTTGTAGAATTTATCTTATCAAAGTACTGAATTTGTTTTCCTGCCCATGAAGAATTAATACTGCTCTCTAATTCGGCTTTGCTTAAAATATCGGCTGATGTCTGTAAATGATAGCCCTTATTCCTGACGGCTTCGATGCGATATCCCTCTGCTTCCAATTGCTTTATCACCTTCCAGACAGCGGTTCTGGAAACATGAAAGTGCTCGCAGAGTTCCTGCCCCGATATATAGCCATCTGCTTCTCTCAGCATTCTGAGTATGTCTGATTTCATTGACTGCTACCCCCACCAAATCGTAATGGTACTGATGATACAAAGCAAAAAAAGTGCTGCTCCAATTATCATCAGTGCCATACCGGATGTTCTCTTTTTCTTTTGTCCCCGACTGTTGTGAAAACGTTCAAAACCATTTAAAAAATTCAAAATCGCTGCCAACAGAAAAATAATCGGAAATAAAATCATATTGTCTTCCGGATTTAAAAAAGCCAGCACGGACAGCACTACAATCAATATTCCGGTTATGATATGGATCATATCTAAAGCAAAGGCATACGTTCGCCCTGTTCTTTTTTTCTCTTGTTTTAGCATAGCATACCACTCTCCGATTTTAATAACCTCTTGTGGATTTCTCTTACCAGTTCTTCTACCGTATAGACCCGATATCGGGAAATCTTCATCTTCAGAGCCAATTCTTCCAGGATTCTCAAGTACATATCGCGATAATCCCAGTTTTCTTCTAATTTCATCTTTTTCGCCAGTGCAGGAAATATATTCTCTGTATAGAAACGGTACCCATTTAAAATTTCCCGTTCCTCTTCCTGCAGTTCTGACTCCAGATAAATCTTAAGAAGTTCCATCTCGGACATCATCTTATCAAAATAATAGGCCTCTTTCTTCGGTGCATAAATATAATACCGATGACCCGCCAGATTATATAAAAGCCGTTCTGCTGCCAGATATCCCAGAACAATGTTCTTTCGACTCCTCTTTTTGTCAAATTCCAGAATGCCGCCCAGTTCCTCCTGAGGTGCAATATGATACACATGCGTATCTTCGGGTATCTTCACCTGTCGTTCCCGATCCAGTCCAAGACCATAGATTCGGATTACGATAATATCTTTGTAGTCCCGATTCACCAATACATCCAAGGGCACATTATCGAAACTGCCACCATCCATATACAGTTTTCCATCCAGTTTTTGCATCTTAAAGACCGGAAGGTAAGCACTGGCCAGAAGAATATCTTCGATTTCTCCATCCGGAAGTGTTTTAACATCAATATTAAGTAATTTTTTATCGCTAAGAGAATAGGTCGTGGCAAAGAGTTCGCATTGGGATTCTCTGATCTTTTGTTCATTCACGGTATCGTGAAGAAGTTTTTTAAGGGGCGTGATGTCTAAGCCTCTGTCCTTAACTGCCTGTTTTACCGTATCCAACAGATTCTCGTTTTCACCAAGATCGAGAACGGTGGCATAGTTAATATCTTCCCATATCTCTTCTGCTTTCTTAAAATCATCCATGCAGATCAGAGCCCCGTTCAACGCACCCACAGAAACCCCAGAAACTCCCTTGATCTTAAGCCCGGCTTCCCGGAGAGCCATCCATGCACCAATTTGAAAAGAACCTTTTGCTCCGCCGCCCTCCAGTACCAGACCGTACTCTTTTGTAAGATCAAATTGTATCTTATCGATACCTAATTTCACTTTACTGACTAAACCGGGTTTTATTGTTTTTTTCTCGTTTTCCATGTGTCCCTCCTTCCTGAAAATAGGAGCACTCTCCTATTGCATAAAAAACCGGATTGCAGGCAGCCAGTGCCATGGCTGTCACGAACTAATCCGGTTTTTTATCTTATCACTTAAACTCTAGATTTGGAATCTTCTTTCATCGGTGGAATTATATCCACTGGCCGTCTCATCGGCAGCTGTTGTCTTCTGCTCTGCTTCAGTACGGCTGGATCTGGCTGCATTCTCTTCTTCTAGCTTATCAAATCCTTCATCTTTTGCCGAAACTTCGACTAATGACTTCACGAGACCTGCAATCCCCTGAATCTCTGAAGGAATAATAATCTTAGTTGCTCTGCCATCGGCCGCTTTCGCAAATGCCTCCAGGCTCTTGATCTGAAGAACTGCGTTATCGGCTCCTGCTTCTTTGATAAAACGGATACCGTCTGCATTCGCCTGCTGAATCTGACGTGTAGCTTCTGCCTGACCTTCTGCTTCCAAAATCATACGCTCTTTCTGTGCTTCACCACGAAGAATCGCAGCTTCTTTCTCCGCTTCGGCTACCAGAATCGCAGATTCTTTCTGTCCTTCTGCCACCAGTACGCTGGAGCGCTTCTCACCTTCTGCCCGCAAGATGGATTCACGGCGTTCACGTTCTGCCTTCATCTGTTTCTCCATGGCATCCTGAATCGCAGTCGGAGGAATGATGTTCTTAAGTTCTACACGGTTCACCTTGATGCCCCATGGGTCTGTCGCTAGATCCAGTGATGCACGCATCTTTGTGTTAATGGTCTCTCTGGAAGTCAATGTCTGATCCAGTTCCAAGTCACCGATAATGTTACGCAGCGTAGTTGCTGTCAGATTCTCAATCGCCATAATCGGATTCTCCACACCATAAGCAAAAAGCTTTGGATCGGTGATCTGGAAGAATACGACGGTATCGATCTTCATGGTTACATTATCTTTTGTGATGACCGGCTGAGGTGGAAAATCCACCACCTGCTCTTTTAAAACAACTCTTTTGGCTATACGGTCAAACACCGGCATCTTAAAATGTACACCGACGGACCAGGTACCCAGATAAGCACCCAGACGTTCTACGACCAGTGCCTGTGCCTGAGGCACGACCCGGATACAGGATGACAGTAATAAAAGTACAATAATCGCAATAATTAAAAAGCTGATAAATGGAAACATATTATTTTTCCTCCTTAAGTCTACTTACTATTAGTTTTACTCCATTGATAGCCTTGATTTCTACCATCGTGCCTTCCTCAATGGGTGTTCCGTCCTCTGAGCGGGCTGTCCACTCCTGTCCTGCTACCACAGCAGCACCCACCGCCAGATCATTATTCACCGCAGTTGTAATCCGCGCTTTCTTCCCAATAATACCCTCTGCATTCGTCTTTACGGTATTCTTATTAACATACTTCAGTGCAAGAGGTCTTGTGAAAAACAAAAGGATGCAAGATACAATAAAAAATGCCGCTAACTGAATATAAAGATTGGTTCCCACAAGTGCCAGTAAAAAAGCAATCAGTGCTCCTCCGGCAAACCAAATAGTAGTAAGTGCCATCGTAGCCGCTTCAATTCCAACCAAAATGACAAATGCCGCCAGCCAAATCATCCAAGCCATATATTATGCTCCTTTCACAGGCAAAGCAAAAGTTATTTTTGCTAAGTGTTCATAGTATACTCTATTTTTTGACTTTTTTCAACATGCCTCACCAATTTTTTCTTCTCTGTCTGGCAGTTTCAAACATCAATACGGAGGCTGCCACAGCTGCATTAAGAGACTCCACACTTCCGGCCATGGGAATTTTTACATAACAATCTGCCATAGCTGAAATCGCTCCACTCAGACCATTTGCTTCATTTCCAATCAAAAACCCTATATTTCCTCTGTAATCTTCCTCTTCATAGTTATTCTTACCTTTTAAATGAGCCGCATACAAACAAATCTCCGCTTTTTTTATTTCTGTAATTGTATGTTTCAAATCATCGGTGTATACAAAAGGAACTCGATAGATGGAGCCCATCGTCGATCGAATCACCTTGGGACTGTATATATCTGCGGTGTCATGGCTCATAATGACTCCTGTGATTCCGGCACCTTCCCCGGCTCGGAGAATCGTCCCCAGGTTGCCCGGATCCTGTATCGTCTCCAATACGATCAAATGAGCCGGAACGTTTGGATCTTGTTTTATGATATCTTCCACCGTATAGGAAAACTGCCGTGCCACTGCCAGAATCCCCTGAGGTGTCTGCGTATCCGACATATACCGCATCACCTCGTCCGATACACATTCCACACGAGAGCCTGCCAGCTGCTCCAACCGATTTTCTGTTTCGCTTCTATGTTGTGCCAAAAAGCTTTCCGAAACATAGGTCTTTTCCAAATGATCCATTGGAAGTTCGGAAAACATCTTGATGCCTTCCACAATGAAGAGTCCCTGTTCCCGTCTTGCTTTCGCCTTTTTAACCAAATTGGCAATCTCTTTTACCTGAGTGTTTCCCGTACTTGTAATCATAGAAATCCTCCGATGAATTTTAATCAATTATAGTTTTATCTGCTCCAGTTCCTCCAGCCATAACCGGCTGCAGGCATCGCTTGGCATCCTCAGATCGCCTCTGGGCGAAATCGCCACAGAACCTACCTTAGGACCATCCGGCAGGCAGGAACGTTTGAACTGTTGGCTGAAAAAGCGTCTGTAAAATGTCTTGAGCCATTTGAGAATCGTCTCATTCGCATACTCGCCGTCAAATGCACTAACAGCCATCCTATAAACTTTTCCGGGACGGTAGCCATAGCGCAGAATATAGTACAAGAAAAAATCATGCAGCTCATAAGGTCCCACCAGATCTTCTGTGATCTGAGATATCTTACCGTTCTCAGGCGGCAGAAGTTCCGGACTGACCGGTGTATTCAGTACATCAAGCAGTACGGTTTCCAGTTCCGGTTCTCCGCAGGTTTCTGCATAATAACGCACCAGATGGCGCACCAGAGTCTTCGGTACGGAGCTGTTCACACCATACATCGACATATGATCTCCGTTATAAGTAGCCCAGCCCAGTGCCAGTTCTGACATATCGCCGGTTCCGATCACCATGCCGCCCACCCGGTTTCCGATATCCATCAATACCTGTGTTCGTTCCCTGGCCTGTGAATTCTCATAGGTCACATCATGAACGGACGCGTCCTGGCCAATATCACGAAAATGCAGATTCACCGCTTCCCTGATGTCGATTTCTTCCAAGGTAGCACCCAGGTTTGTCGTCATGAGGCAGGCATTATGATATGTTCGATCTGTTGTACCAAAACATGGCATCGTAACGGAGATAATGTTCTTTCGGGGCAGTCCCAGCAGATCAAATGCCCGAGCCGTCACCAAAAGTGCCAATGTCGAATCCAGTCCTCCGGAAATCCCCACGACCGCATGTTGACAATTGGTATGTTTTAATCTCTTTTTAAGTCCCTGTGCCTGAATCGATAACACTTCTTCGCAGCACTTCTTTCTATCTGCCTCATCGGTCGGAACAAAAGGAGAGGACGAGATCAAACGATTTAATTCCCCCTGCTCTTCGCTCAGCGAGAATTCCACAAATGTATAATTTTCTCTGCCCTCCGTCTGATAAGTCGTCATCCTGCGGCGTTCGCATTCCAAACGTTCCAGATCAACGTCGGCCATAATCAGTCCATTCATAAAACGTTTAGATTCAGCCAGCAGCGTACCATTTTCAGCGATGATATCCTGTCCGCCAAACACCACATCCTGCGTGGACTCGCCTTCGCCCGCATTCGCATATACGTAAGCGCACAAAAGTCTGGCGGATTGACCGGAAATCAGGCTCCTCCGGTACTCGCATTTCCCCGTTGTCTCGTCACTGGCAGAGCAGTTGACCATCACCGTCGCTCCGGCTGCCGCATGGGCGATACTGGGTGGATTTAAGACCCATACGTCCTCACAAATCTCTGCTCCCACGATTAGATTTTCCATATTGGTGCAGGAGAACAGAATCCGGCTGCCCATGGGCACAAATGCGTTGTCCCACGGCACCATGACTGCCGCTTCATTGCCCTTGCTAAAATAACGCATCTCATAAAATTCCGAATAGTTGGGAATCCATATCTTGGGAACAATACCCAAAAGTTTTCCATCCTGAATAACCGCAGCCGCATTAAAAAGTTTATTATTATATTCCCATGGAAGTCCCACGAAAATCAGCATATCATCTCCGGCTGTAAAATCGACCAGTTTTTTCAGTTCTTCTTTGGTCTTGATCAGAAGTGACTTCTGCATAAAAAGGTCTCCGCAGGTATAAGCGGTCAGTGCCAGCTCCGGAAATACCATGATTTTTACATGTGCATTTCTGCCTTCCAGAATCTTCTCGCCAATCATCTCTCTGTTGAATTCCACATCTGCCACTTTTACATCCGGAGTCGCAGCTGCCACTCGAATAAAGCCATCTTTCATCTTCGTATCTCCTTCTTTTTTTCTGATTTTATGACCGCTGCATCCATCGCTGCCGTCCAATTGCCCTTTTTCAGGTAGATATAATCCATGATAACCATCGTGGTCCACGTAATAGGATATCCCCACATGACCGCTTCGTAACTGGGAAAATACGGTACTACAAAATTAATATACAGCATTCTTATCACACACATATTGCCTACCGAAATCAACATGCTCTGCATGGATTTTCCCGCTCCGCGAAGTGTCCCCATGAGAATTTGATGAATGGACAGCACGGTATAGAACGGAACCATGATCAGCATGGCCAGATTGCCATAATAAACAACGCCCTCTTCCTCAGAGAAAATCCGCAGTACATTCTCCACTTTGAAGAATAACACAATCGAAATAATCACGGTATAGATCAGGCAGATGATCATGCCCTGTTTCATGCCCTGCTTAACACGCTCGGGCTTTCCCGCACCGATATTCTGACCGGTGAATGTCGTAGCAGTCATGCAAAAACTCATCATGGGAAGTACTACAAATCCCTCTATCATATTATAGGCGCCAAAACCGGCCATAGCCATGGCTCCATACATATTGATGTTCGTCTGCACAATTACATTAGATAGAGAAACCACTGACTGCTGCACACCGCTGGGCAGTCCAAGTGACAGCACCCTCTTCATCATTCGAACATCAATTTTTATCTTTTTAATGCTCAGCCGATAGATATCATCCGCCCGCATCAATGTCACCATCGTAAGTGCCATCGATACAAACTGGGAGATAATCGTTGCATAGGCAACGCCATCCACGCCCATATGGAATCGACTGACAAACAGAATATCCAGTACAATGTTAATGACAGACGATATGCATAAATAATAAAGCGGCCGTTTAGAATCGCCCACCGCCTGCAGCATACCGGCTCCCATGTTATATAGAAGATTAAATAAGGAACCCATGAACAGAATACGAAAGTACAGAACCGAATTCACCATGACTGCATCCGGCGTCTTCATCAAACGCAAAATGGTCGGAGAAAGAACCACTCCGACTATCGTCAATAATATACCTCCGATGATACTTAAAGCGATGGAAGTATGTATGGCCCAGCTCATCTTCTGCTCATCTTTCGCTCCGTAGTATTGAGAAATGATGACACCCGATCCCACGGATATGCCCATGAACATACCTATGATTAAATTAAGTACCGGAGCACTTGCCCCCACTGCCGCCAGTGCACTGCTGCCGATGTAGCGCCCCACTACCACCGAATCCACGGTATTGTAGAGCTGCTGAAATAAATTCCCGATCAGCAGTGGGATGGAATAAATAATCAGCTGTTTCCAAATCACCCCTTCGGTCATCAGCATGCCATTGCTCTTTTTCTTTGACTGTATACTCACATCTGTCCCCCATAAACATTCGGAAAATCGATTAAAGTCCGATTAATGTTCTGACCACTTCTCCTGCGATCAGCAGTCCCGCCACAGGTGGCACGAATGCAATACTGCCAGGAACCACACGTTTCATGTTCCCTGACACCGCCTCCGCCGGCACTTGTGCTTCTGTTTCCGACGAATGAGATTCGATTGGAACCTCTTTGGAATAAAGAACTTTCATATGGTTAATTTCCCGTTTTTTCAGTTCTCTGCGCATCACTCTGGACAACGGGCATACGGATGTCTCTGAAATATCTGCAATTTCAAATTGTTCCGGATGCAGTTTATTCCCCGTTCCCATGGAAGCAATGAATGGAATATCGTGCTGTTTTGCATAGACTGCCAATGATAGCTTAGCGGTTACCGTGTCGATTGCATCCACGATATAGTCAACCTTCCCTGCCTCTGTGAATATCTCTTCCAGATTGTCCGTCAGGACAAAGATATCAAACGTCAGGACTTCGGTATCGGGACAGATCTCTGCAATCATCTGCTCCATCACCTCAATCTTGGGCTTACCGATCGTACTGTGATACGCCACGCACTGCCGGTTGATATTACTCTCCGACACCACGTCATGATCCACCAGAACCAGACGTCCTACGCCACTTCTGGCCAGTGCCTCGATACAGTGGGAACCTACACCGCCCACGCCAAATACAGCTACAGTGCTATGTCTCAATGTCGCAAGGCCTTCGGTTCCTATGATAAGTTCGGTTCGCACGAATTCTTTTCCCATGTTGCCTGTCCTCTATCCTATCATTTTATTATTCCAAGGGTGCCCGATAGAACTTTCCATAGAACTGATCGGTCTTAAATACGTTGATAATCACATGGGGATCTACTTCCTGCATCAGTTCAATCATATCTGCTGATTCATAGGATGAAACCACCGTATGAAGAATATACATCTTTTTTTTACTGTAACCGCCGATTGCATCTACGCATGAGATACCATGTCGGTATTGCGCAATATAAGCGTCCATAATCTCGGTAGCTTTTGTCGTCGTGACCTGAAGTGTCACGCGATCGTACCGGTGATGGAAGGATGAAATCGTCTTTGTTGAAATAAACTGCACCAAAATCGAATATGCTGCATTCAGCCAGCCAAACATCAGACCAAAAATACAGTATAAGATACAATTGCCGATAAATACTTCTCCCCAGATGGATTTTCCGGTCTTATTGGATACATAAAGTGCAATGAAATCAGTTCCGCCGGAAGATGCATTGCCCCGCAGTGCGATCACGACCGACATACCGATCAAAAAACCACCAAATACAACATTCAAAATGGGGTCCTCAAACATCGGTTTAAAGTGAAAAATCTGCAAAAATGCACTGGTCAGAAATACCTGGGACAATGAAAATGCAGTAAAACGGGCACCGATGCTTTTATAGCATAGAAATGCCACCGGGATGTTAATCGCCAACATGCCCAGTGAGGTCGGGAAACTAAATCCATATCTTGAAGTAATCATATCAATGAGAATTGCAATTCCCGTAAATCCACCGGACAGGATATTCGCCGGACGAATGAATACCTGAAGTACATACGCCTGCATGATAGCCGATATCAATGTAGTCGAGGCCGTAATTAGATTTCGGACTATCTTCCGCTTTTTCATCTCACCTAACTTTGTTTTTATATGTTCCATTTCTGTGTTCATTCCTATCCTCCTGAAAAAAAAGAAACCGCTTTTCCCCCCACAGAAAGCAGTTTCTTCGGTCACGTTCATCTAACCGCTACGTTAAAATAGTTCTTTTGCTTATGTAAATATAGCATTCCACACTGCTTTTGTCAATATTCACTCATACTTTTCGAAAATTTACACATACTTTCCAATACGCTAAGTGGATTCAATGATGAGAGGAGTTTTCAAATGGATATTTCAAGCCGATTAGAAGAAAATATGCAGCATTTCCACAAGGTTCTGCGAGTCGATCTGAATTTTGATGTCGTGTACCGGGTCATCCGCATCGGCGGCAAGGACGCCTGTCTATACTGCATTGATGGTTTTACAAAAGACGATACCCTGCTTCGGATTCTCCAGTCCTTTGCATCAATCACGCCGGAAACAATGCCAAAAAGTGCGCATGAATTTTCAAAATTATATCTGCCTTACGGTGAAATCAGTTTGGAATCGGATGACCATGCCATCGTCACGCAGCTTCTGTCCGGAATCACCTGCCTGTTCGTCGATGGTTATAATCAGTGTCTGACCATCGACTGCCGCACTTATCCCGCCCGCGGCGTCAGTGAACCGGAAAAGGACAAAGTACTGCGCGGTTCACGGGATGGATTTGTGGAAACTCTGATTTTTAATACTGCACTGATTCGAAGAAGGATTCGAGACCCCAAGATGCGTGTAGAAATCATGAGTGCCGGGGAAAGTTCCCATACCGACATCGCCATCTGCTACATGGAAGGACGTGTCGATACACATCTGCTGGCCTTAATTAAAGAGCGCATCGGTAACCTGCATGTGGATGCCCTGACTATGAATCAAGAGAGTCTGGCCGAATGTCTCTACCCTCACAAATGGTACAACCCATTCCCCAAATTCCGTTTTTCCGAGCGTCCCGATACATCCGCTGCATCTATATTAGAAGGCAATGTCATCCTCCTGGTAGACAACTCACCCTCTGCCATGATTCTGCCCTCTTCGATCTTTGATATCATAGAAGAGGCAGATGACTATTATTTTCCACCGGTGACCGGTACCTATCTGCGCCTGTCTCGAATTATCATCTTCTTTCTCACTCTTTTTATGACGCCTACCTGGCTTCTTCTCATGCAGAATCAGAGTTGGATTCCGGAGTGGCTGGCATTTATCCGCGTCAGTGACAATATTCATGTCGCACTGATTTTTCAACTTTTAATTCTGGAATTTGCCATCGATGGTCTCCGTCTGGCGGCGGTGAACACGCCCAGTATGCTGACTACTCCTTTAAGTGTAATCGCCGGTATCGTATTAGGCGAATATTCGGTGAAATCGGGGTGGTTCAACTCGGAAACCATGCTCTATATGGCATTTGTGACCATCGCAAACTACTCTCAGACCAGTTTTGAACTGGGCTATGCCTTGAAATTCATGCGAGTCATGCTGCTGATTCTCACCTCCGTACTGGATGTATGGGGATTTGCCATTGGCACGATTATCTGTGTACTGGCGCTTGTAACGAATAAGACCATCGCCGGAAAAAGTTATATCTATCCCCTTGTACCGTTTCGTTTCAATGAGTTAAAGAAACGATTGTTTCGTGGACGGCTGCCCCATACGGAAAAACACGGCACGAATATGTGATAAAAACACATGATAAAGATACGTGATAAAGATAGAATAACCGCCTGCTAAGTTGCCTCACAGACGGTTATTCTATCCTACAATCAGAATATTGCAGTTTTTAGCTGTAAAAGTGCCTCTTCATAAGAATCGGTCGGTACTGTAGAACAGGAAAGTAAGATTCTGGGCCAAGGTTCTTCTTCCTGCACCGCACGCACGGCTACTCCCGCCTTTTTACCACGCTCTACGATTTCCTCCGCTGTCATATGAGTCTTTAGCTCAGTCAATACGAGAAATCCGGCTTCGCCCAGATGGGGCACTGCCAGTTCTCCAAATACACTCTCAATATCGGTGCAAAGTTTCTTAGCTTTAGCCGTGTATAGTTTTCTGGTCTTTCGTATCTGACTTTCCAGATGTCCGTCCCGAATAAACTGGCACAGTGCGATCTGCTCTGCCTTCGATGCGGTCTGGTTATAGTCCCTTCCTTTTTCCTTATAGACAGCAAGCAGTTCCGTGGGAAGTATCATATAACTCATACGAATCGACGGAAGCAGCAGTTTGGAAAATGTGCCCAGATATACGACATGTTCGCCACCGGCCAGTCCCTGAAGAGACGGCGTAGGACGGTTATAATAGCGAAATTCACTGTTATAGTCATCTTCTATGATTAAAACATGTTTCATAAATGCTTCTTTGATCAGTTTCATGCGTTCTGTGATGTGCATTACTTCTCCCCACGCCGTCATCTGGGATGGGGTCAGATAAAACAAACTGTTCTCCGGCAGCACCGCTCCCTCTGTGCCCGAAGTTGCAAATCCATAATCTTCAAAAATAGCACGCCCCTGACGAAACTCCGGATTATAAAATAATACGTTTTTCTTATCCTTTAACATAGGGCACAGGATATGCAGCAGACTCTGCACACCGGCACCCACCACGATTTGCTCCGGTGTACATACGACACTTCTGTGCTTGATTAAATACTCGCAGAGTACGTCTCTCAGTTCCTGTTCTCCCTGCGGTTCACCATAAGATAAAAGACGGGCATCCTGCCGCAGTGCACTCTTGATATATCTGCGCCACAATTGGAATTGAAAACTGTCCCGATCGACATTCGGGGCAGCAAAATCAAACTCTATCTTATCTTTCACTTTCTTCGTATCCGATGCGGTGCTCTGCTCCCGACGAATCGCCCCCAGTTGTTCCGTCACATAAAAGCCGCTCTGAGGTCTGGATATAATATATCCATCCGCTGCCAGCATCATATAAGCGGTTTCTACTGTCGTGCGTGAGAACTGCAGTTGTACTGCACACGTTCGAATCGAGGGCAGCTTACTCCCCTGATCCAGTTTTCCTGTCTCAATCAAATTTTTATAATAGTTATATACCCTAAGATACAGGTGCAGACTTTCATTATTCAGCTCCGATTCCATACTGCACCTCCCTTATGTTTTTCATTTATATTATTTGCATTAATACTACTCGGCAAAATCCTTAAATCCCAGTCCGAATACTTCACTGGTCTCGGTCACCATCAGAAATGCGTTGGCATCTACTTCATAGACGATTTTTTTCAGTTTACCGAACTGAGGTTTTCTTACGGTACATAAGAGTACGCTGACATCCTGTTTACTATAGGCTCCTTTGGCCGGTACCACCGTGGCAGTACGATCCAGTTCATCGATGATCTTCGCTGCGATGGCATCAGGATTCGACGTCACGATCGTGGCCATACTGCCCACATCTCCGCCGTATATCACGCCATCAATTACTTTTGTCTGTGCATACAGAGTAATAAGTCCAAATAAAGCCGCTTCGATGTCCCCGAATGCAAAGATTGAAATCACCAGCACCACACCATCCACGATCATCAGGGCTCTGCCAATGGAAATATGAGGTTTTTTCTTCTGAAGTAAGTATCCTAAGATATCACTGCCGCCCGTAGTTGTTCCGGTCATGAAAATCAGTGCCATGCCAATGCCCATCAATACACCGCCATACAGACTGCACAAAAGCCGGTCGCCTGCATAAACAGGGAAAAATGGAGCTATAATCGCATCTAATATCAAAGAACCCAGGATACTGGCAATTGCTGTCCTCACAGCAAAGCGACGGCTCAAATAGAACCAAGCCAAGATAAGCAGCGGTACATTTAATGCCAATGTCACAATACCAACCGGCAGTCCAAACAGATGCTTTACCATAAGCGCAAGACCCGAAGCCCCACCCGGTGCCACTTTGGCCGGAACGATAAATGAATGAATTCCGATTCCACTGATCACTGAACCTGCCAACAGTAACATGATATCGCGCCATGAAAACTTTAACCCCAATTTTTCCAGTTTACTCACCTTTGTTCTACCCCCTCTGAATCGTCTATATGTGGATTTATTGTTCTGACAGCTTTCCCGGAGCTGACAGTTTAAAACAGTGAATCAAGTTGTCATTTGGTTCAAATATCACCTTTTCGTACACGCCGCTCTTCTGGCAGATAAAAGCATAACGGTTCGCATCGTGCCGCCCAGACGAAATATCGGTCACTTTCTTCACCTGCCGCTCATAGTTTTGTATCTTCTCGGAATGTTCCGGTGCAATCGCCAGAATTTCTTCCATACGGTACTCTGCCATCTTCTTTCTTCTGGATTTATTATAAATACAATCCACCGAAAACTGCTTATCTGCGAGTAAATATTCATATTCTGTATTCATCTTGCCCATCCAATAAAAGCCGGTCAGGCACACGAGAAGAAAAGCGATAAATCCAAATAATCCAATATAGAAAATGGAAAATGCGGAAAGAAGAATTCCCGCAGCTAAAAGAATTTTTATTAACCACCCCAATTTCGGTGTTGTTTTCTTTACCAGACACTCTGCATAGATATCATTTGCCATACATAAATCCCCTTCTGATTTACTTTGATTTGAAAAATACACTGTCTTTTATTTTACAACAAATTTCGATTGGACGCAAGAGAGAATAAAGAGTGAAACTTTAGCAGAATTTTTCTATTACAAAAAGATGCAGACAAGGTCCGTTTTCTAAAAACCGGCTCCATCTGCATCTTTTTATTATTTGCTGCTGTCTTTTATTATTTTTATTACATCATTCCCATTCCGCCGCCTGCAGGCATCGCCGGAGCATCTTCTTTGATACTGGCAACCACTGATTCAGTGGTAAGGAATGTAGAAGCAACACTGGTTGCATTCTGCAGAGCACAGATGGTAACTTTGGCCGGATCCAGAATCCCTGCTTTTACCATGTCCACATACTCTTCTTTATATGCGTCAAATCCCATGCCTACCTTGGATTCTCTTACTTTGCTGATTACTACAGAACCTTCCAGTCCTGCATTCGCTACGATGTGATACAAAGGAGATTCCAGTGCTTTAAGGATGATGCGGGCACCTGTCTTCTCATCGCCGTCTAACTTGTTTACCACTTCTTCCACCTGTTTTTGAGCGTGGATATAAGCAGAACCGCCGCCTGCGATAATTCCTTCTTCTACGGCTGCTTTGGCTGCTGATAAAGCATCTTCCATACGAAGTTTTGCTTCTTTCATCTCAGTTTCAGTCGCTGCACCTACACGAATTACTGCAACACCACCGGAAAGTTTAGCAAGTCTCTCCTGAAGTTTCTCTTTATCGAAATCAGATGTTGTCTCTTCGATTTGAGCCTTGATCTGAGCAATTCTATCTGAAATTTCTTTCTTATCGCCGCATCCGTCTACAATGATCGTATTTTCTTTCTGAACTTTGACTGATTTTGCACGACCAAGCTGTTCCATCGTCACATCTTTCAGTTCCAGACCCAATTCTTCGGAAATAACAGAGCCACCGGTAAGTGTTGCGATATCTTTGAGCATCTCTTTTCTTCTGTCGCCATATCCCGGAGCTTTCACGCCTACTACGTTAAATGTACCTCTTAACTTGTTGACGATCAGTGTGGTAAGTGCCTCACCTTCGATGTCTTCTGCTATAATCAGCAGTTTTGCACCGGCCTGAACGATCTGCTCAAGCAGTGGAAGAATCTCCTGAATATTAGCGATTTTCTTATCGGTAATAAGCAGATATGGATCATCTAAATTCGTCTCCATCTTCTCCATATCGGTTGCCATGTATGCGGAAATATATCCTCTGTCGAACTGCATACCTTCTACTAAATCCAGTTCGGTCTTCATGGTCTTGGATTCTTCGATCGTGATAACGCCATCCTTGGAAACTTTCTCCATCGCATCTGCTACCATCTGACCAACTTCGTCATCGGAAGATGAAATAGCGGCAACTCTGGCGATATCTTCTTTGCCTTCTACCGCTTTGCTCATGTGCTGAATCGCTTCTACTGCTGCAACGGTGGCTTTCTTCATACCTTTTCTTAAACCGATCGGGTTTGCACCTGCTGCCAGGTTCTTCATGCCTTCATTAATCATCGCCTGTGCCAATACGGTCGCTGTCGTAGTACCGTCGCCTGCCACATCGTTTGTCTTAGTAGCAACCTCTTTTACAAGCTGTGCTCCCATATTCTCAAATGCATCTTCCAGTTCAATCTCTTTTGCAATCGTAACACCATCGTTCGTAATAAGCGGAGCGCCGAATGATTTATCCAAAACTACGTTTCTGCCTTTCGGTCCAAGTGTTACTCTAACGGTATTTGCTAACTGATTTACGCCTGATTCTAATGCTTTTCTGGCATCTACGCCATATTTAATTTCTTTTGCCATGACTAATCAACCTCCAAATTTGTTCTGTCTTATGAATCGTCTTATTAACCGATAACTGCAAGAATATCATTCTGCTTTACAATGACGTACTTCTCTTCTTCCAGTTCTACTTCTGTACCTGCATATTTGGAATAAATAACTTTATCCCCAACTTTTACCTGCATGGTGATCTCTTTTCCGTCTACGATTCCGCCCGGACCTACTGCAAGTACTTCTGCCTGCTGTGGTTTTTCTTTTGCCTGTCCCGGCAATACAATACCTGATTTTGTTGTTTCCTCTGCTACCAGTTGTCTTAATACAACTTTGTCAAATAATGGTACTAATTTCATTATCGACTCCTCCTTGCTATATCTTTGAATTTTTTACTTTTGTCATTTACAAAACAAGTTATACCACTGTTTGTTAGCACTGTCAATAGCCGAGTGCTAATTTTATTTTTTTTTTATAACTTATTCCCGGAATCCCTTTATTTTTCTAGGAATTCGTATTACAATAGATACTAATTACAGAAAGGAGTTTTACTATGGCAAAAAAATATTTTGGCAAGCTAATTACCCTTGTAGCTATTGCAGGTGCTGCAACAGCCGGTATTTCCTACTTTTTAAGATACAAATCATTTCACAAAGAACTGGACGAAGATTTTCATGACTTCGAAGAGGATTTTGACGACCATGGATGCACAGAAGATACGGGTAATACCAAAGAACGCAACTACGTGTCTCTTAATCCCGATCGTTCTTCCGAGTATGCACAGGAAGAAACCCCGAAGAAGCCTGAATCAATAAAGGTTTCTGAAGCTTCAAAGGCAGATGCACCAGAAGCCGTATCTACACCGAAACCGGCAGCCACACCGGAAGCCTTATCTACACCGAAACCGGTAGCCGTATCCACACCGGAGCCACGATCTGCATCGGAACCGGCAGCTGCACCTACGCCCACACCGGTACCTGCCACTACTATCGTGGAAGATCTGACCGAATAGATGGAGGTAAACTGCGAATGATACAAAGCCTTCTACGTTCACTGGAACTGCTTGAATTCTTAAAAGAACCTTCCCACAAGTTTACGATTGCGGAACTTTCAGATAAGATGCAGCTTCCGCCCAGCACGATTCACCGCATTTTACAGACATTCTGTGAAAAAAAGTTTGTGATCAGGGACGAGCATTCCCACACGTATCAGTTGGGACCGGCCCTTATTTCGCTTGGACGCGCCGCTGCTAACAACATCCGCATTCAGGATGCCGCCCTTCCTATATTAAAAAACTTGTCCTATGTGACTCGTGAAGATTCTTATCTCGTGATTCAGGTCGGGGATAAGGGTCTTGTTCTGGATAAAGTAGATGGTCCCAATCATTTGAAGGTCGTAGAAGAATTCGGATATGAGATGGATCTGCACTGTGGTGCGATTCGAAAAGTCCTGTTAGCTTACCAATCTGCAGACTATATTGATTTTTACTTAAATCACCGGTTAGACCGGCCGGAGGCATTTCCCCAGATCAGCCGTGGTGCTCTGGCATCAGAGCTTAAGACCATTCAGCAGAATGGCATCGCCGTCTCGCATGGAGAATATGTCCATGATGCAGTGGGCATTGGTGCTCCTATCTTCGGTATAGACGGTCACGTAGCCGCCTCTGTGGGAATTATTGCACCCTATTCACGAATTGCCGACGATATGCATCTGACGCATCTGGAAGAACAGGTCAAACATAGTTCGGCTGAGCTTTCTTACTATATGGGGCACACTTTTTTAAGAAGCACCTCTATTTAATTTATGTTATTTAATTACTTTTTACATAAAAGAACTCCTCTATCCGGTTTATACCCGCATAGAGGAGTTCTTTTATATTATCATTATTTCTGCATCTCCAACACATCGGCAAATGCCTGAATAGCGGTATTAGCCTGTCCAAAGTCACGCATCTGCTGATCGATACCCAGCTTAATATGAGGGATACCGGCATCGTTCAATGCACGTTTGAGGTATGGATATTCCATCTCTTCCGGATCACAGAACTGCTGCATGAACAGCACCAGACCCTGTGCGCCACTCTTCTTCACCATATCAGCAACGAATTCGCCGCGGCGGTTCTTGCTGGATTCTGGATCGTAAAGCAGAACATCGTAATCAAGATCTGCGAACTGCTGTGCCAATGCCATCATGCCATCTTTGTTCTCAGGAACATCGACACGGAATGCACGGCTCTCATGAGCCACATCATCCGCTGCAATAGCGATATTATTTTCTTCAAAAGCAGCCAGTAAGGTTGGGTTGTCACAGATAATACCGGAAGTAACAACTTTTGTACCTTTCCAGTCACATACAGGAAGTGCAGCAAGTTCAGCGTTCAGTTCTTTCAGTTTTGCTGTGTATTCATCTTTTAACATGAACCAGGAAGCTTTGAGAACAGCGGAACGTTTGGTTGGCGTGATAACGTCACAGTGATCGGAAGCCAGCTGAACGAATTCACGGCGTGCTGCACGGCTCTCGTTATATACTTTGATTGCTTTCTGAATATCATCATTAGTAATTTCTTTACCGGTGATTTTCTCCAGCTCTTTTTTAACATGTGTATACTGGTCAACGGTAAACTGCAGACCAAAAGAATTAAAACGATTCTGCGGATGAGCAAGGAAAATCATCGGCATCTTCTCGCCCATAGAAACGCGGAAGTTCTGGCTCATCGGACGTAATGTATCACAGATGGTTGGTGTAATCACACCGTCCAAACGATCCATCGTGCCATCCAGCAGCATCTCAAGTGCCAGCTGAGCGATCGTACAGTAAAAACTTCCACAATATTCTTTAGCACGACTGATGGTCTTCTTATTAGAACCCCACATGCCAAATGGTACCATACCGGCTGCATAAACCAGTTCCTCCGGTGCGTAATATGGCAAAACGCCAATGGCTTTCATGCCTTGGGCTTTATAACTGTCAAGCTGCTGATTCGGGCTTGCAGCAATTCCTTTAAATTCATCCAATAATGTATTTACACTCATCTGCTTATGCCTCCTTCGTCTGCTTGTTTGCTTCCATCGCTTCTACCAGACCCTGTACACGTGTTTCGTACTGAGCTGCATTAAAGTTACGTGGGTCAGCCTGGTCACCATCAAATCCGGCACATGGAATGCCCAGATCATTTGTGAAACGGCGCTGCATCTCAGCCATGTAACCACTCCATGGTTTACAGCTTCTGTTATAGTGAACCAGAACGCCATCCACTTTGTTATCACGGCAAATACCTTCACGCCATTCAACGCCCTGTTCGATGCAGACAGAGTTCGGAGCCTTACAATAAGCACGAACCATCTCATCCATGCCATTGTATACAAAACCGAATGCCGGTGCGTATACAACTGCTGTTACGTTGACGCCATTATCTTTAAGAGGTTTGAACAGTGCCGGAAGTTTTGGCCAGCAAGGAATACCTTCGAACATAACACGGTATTCTTCCTTAAATGGAAGTGTGCTTGCGCCTGACTTTACATTCTCTTCAAGCTCTGTAGCAAGAAGCTCAAATGCTTCTGCTGCCTGTACTTTACCACGAGCAGTTACAACGTCAGCCATATGGTTGAACAGGTCGAATCCACTCATCGGAGATGGCTTGTACTGCAGGAAATTACAAACTTTTAACCATGCCTGTGCGGTACGGTTTGCATTTGCACATGCATGCTCAAATTTCTTCTCATCGAACTTACGTCCGGAAATCTGCTCCAGCTGTTTGATTGCGTTATCAAACTGGCCACGGATATAAGCAACATATGTATCGTCAACCTCTACGGTATTGTTATAAGGGATATCGATCATAACCAGAGGAATGTTGTGCATACGTGCAATATTCTCATACCATTTGGTCATACAGTTACAGATGTTGTTACAGCAGAGAACAAAATCCGGCTGCGGCATAATCATCTGGCGGTAGGATTTGACAGAAGCCAAGCGGCGTTCTTTCTCCTCGCCCTCAGGAAGAGCCTCAATCTCATTCAAATCTTCCAGTACGGTATAAGGAGTCATAGTCTTAGGATCTTTTTTCGGTTTACCTGTCTCAGGATCGATGACAACTTTGCCATTCTCATCTTTTAATGGTTTGCCGCTGTTCGGGTCAATTACATATTCGCCGGTTGCAGGATCCAGTTTCTTTGCAGCGCGCTTGCCTGCCGCAAAAGCCATACTGATACGTGCGTATCCGCAGATATCATTATCATAGCCAAGATCTTCTGCTGCCTGGCACATCGTCTCACCATCACGGTTTGCAGCGATACCTGCTGCCTGGTTCTCCGGATATACAACATGTAAATCAAATGCCGCTGCAAGTTCGCAAGGGAATTTGGAAGAAGACCAACCTACCGGTTCACCACGTTTTTTGGCTTCACGAGCCTCTGCATAAACATCCTCGACAACCTGGCGAAGTGCTGTAACACCAGGGCTGACTTTTTTGGCCGGTTTTGCCGGCGCTTTTACAACTTCTGACATACTAATCCTCCATTCATTTTTTGAAATTAGACATACTATCTAACTGTGAATAGTCACCTTACTTTCGATGACTGGCAGCCTTCCACGCAAACAATGCGGCACCCAGTGCACCATTATATTGTGTCAGTGGGGAAATCTTAATCGGACATCCAAGTTCTTCTTCCAGTGCCTTAACAACACCGGTGTTTCGCGCAACTCCACCGGTCATGACCACATCCTGCACAACTCCAATACGATGGGTCAGTCCTGTGACGCGATGCGCTACCGAACGATGGATTCCATTAATAATATCACACTTATCGGTTCCCATAGATAACTGGCTTATAACCTCACTCTCTGCAAAAACAGTACAGGTCGAACTGATTCCCACTGTCTTCTGAGACATGGCACCAAGTCTTCCCAAATCCGCGACTTTTACTTCCAGCACGCGTGCCATAACATCCAGGAAACGTCCCGTCCCTGCCGCACACTTATCATTCATCTGAAAATTCGTCATCACGCCGTTATCAATATGCAGAACTTTAACATCCTGGCCACCGATATCAATTACTGTGTGGACATTCGGAAACAGGAAAAAAGCCCCATTCGCATGGCAGGAAAGTTCACTCATCTGTTTATCGGCGAAATCCATCAGAGAGTTACGCCCATAGCCGGTTGCCAGAGTATAATCGATCTGATCCTTTGTCATACCTGCTTCAGCAAGCACCTCATCAATCGCACGCTGTGGACCGCTTGTGCCCGCACCTACATCGATAAGGGATTTTGCAATAATTTCTTTACCATCTTTTAACATAATACACTTTGAAGCGGTTGATCCGACGTCGATACCTAATGTGTAAATCCCACTCATAGAATTTTAGTTTCCTCCGTTTCTTCTGATACTATAATTTTATTCCCACTGTGCCACTTATATCTTACTTGGTCATTATACCACATAGCGGTATAAAAATCCCTGAAAAGTCTGTAAATACCTATAAAATAATTTGTATTACTGTTATAAAAAGTACATGAAAGGATTGTGAAAAAGGATTGGGTTTAATTTACCCTGTAACCACGATAAATCAGGTAAAGGTTCCAGTTCCCTTACCCGATTTATCATCAACTATTTTCACTATCACTATCAATTGCTTTACTACACGTACTCTTAATTAGTTTTCAATAAATATTATGCCTTTGTGTATGTGTCAAAATCACGAATTGTTCTTGGTGTAAGCATCTGATGGAATGGACAGATACTCTTTGGATTCTGGTATGCAGACTCCGTAAATGCCTGAATATAAGGGCGAAGTTCGGTTAAATCAACGATCTCATCTACCATACCTTTTTCTGTACAGTATTTTGGACGGGATTTATCTGTATACATCTGAATCATATCGTTCATCTTCTTGATTGTTGGCTCTAAATCGTTGCCTGCCTTCTTATCTTTAACCAATCTTCTGGAGTACATAGCGTTAGCTGCTGTCTCACCCGGCATTACGTAGTATTCACAAGCACCGGTACCGATGGAGAATACGTTGGAGTTATTAGCCTGAGGTCCACCAAGTACATAGTGAGCTGCTGCGCTTGCCTTACGAAGGGTAACTTCTAAGGATGGCATATTAGAGTTCTCGATCGAGTAGATCAAGGACTGACCAAGACCAAGTAATTCAGCTTTCTCAGCTTCATCACCTACGTCAATACCGGTCGTATCCTGTAACCAAACTAACGGAATTCTATCACGGCTGCAAAGAGTAACGAATTCGTTCATCTTAATCAGACCCTGACGATATAACTTTCCGCCGATACCTACAGAGTTCTGTTTGTATTCCGGATAGTTCATCAAAATACCCTGTGCATTAGCAATAACACCTACTAAGAGACCATTGACTTTTGCAAGACCGGTAACCATCTCAGGGCCATATGCTTTTTTATATTCTAAGAATTCACTGTTATCAAACAGACGGGCAATTACATCATAAACATCGTAAGGACGTTTCTGATTCATCTGAATGATGCTGTAGAGATCACTTGCTTCTAATTTAGGAGCCTTTGGTGAATCTACACGGAAGAATTCTAAGTTATAAGACGGAAGGTAGCTCACATATTTCTTGATTGCTTCGATTACGCCTAAGTCGTTCTCATATACTTCACGGAAGAAACCTGTCTCGTCGTAGTGAACCGGAACTGAACCCGGTGCAGGAACGTGCTGTTTGCTGTTCTCGATCTGTGCTGCGATAATCTGCTCAGCTGCTTCTTCATCTACATATCCCTTTGGATTCATACCACTTAAGATACCTGCTCCGCCGACTGCCATATTTGCATCTTTGTGTGCAATTAAGATGGTAGGGGAAATGCTGTGATATCCGCCGCCGGCCGGATTGGTTCCGTAGATTCCTACGATTACCGGAATACCCAACTGGTTTAATTCAGCGTTACGGAAGAAAGGTGTACCGCCGCCACGTCTGTTTGGATATACTTTATCCTGTTCCGGGAATTTAACGCCGGAGCAGTTTAATAAATAAACTAACGGAACGCCAAGCATCTTTGCTGTATCAGAACCACGAAGTAAGTTCTCAGCCTGTCCTGGAACCCATGCTCCAGCCAGTTTTTTGTTATCAGAAGCGATAACTACAGCCCACTTGCCACCAATGCGTCCTAAACCTTTGATGATACCGGTGGAACCATCTTTGTTGCTTTCAGGATTGAAAAGGCTGTTTAATGGACACCATGTACCGGCATCAATTAATGTGTTGATACGCTGGATAGCAGTTAACTGTCCTGCTTGATTTAAAGATTCGTCGTCACGGCCTGCTGCTAAAACAGTGCTGATTGCCTCATGAATCTGGTTCTCAACTGTTTTGATATTTTCTTCATTTTCCGGACTTACGTTTACCAGTTCTTTGCCAATACTTGGCATATTTTCGAAATATCCCGGCATAGAATACTTATTCATATTGTCGTTTCTCCTATTCTAATTATTTTGCTACCGGTTCTGCAACCGGAATCTTAATAAATGCCTGTCCCGGATCGATTTCTTCACGAATCATACGGATAACTTCCGGATCCGGAACGTCCAGTTTCACTGCTCTGGATACATCGATATCGAATCCTGTGTTCTCAATTACATCTTCCGGTGAAGATGACTCATAATAACCAGCCAGATACATTCTCTTGGTCTTCTCATCAAATTTCAGAATACCACGATCGGTAACAACTGCCTGAGGTCCACGGTTGCCCGGAAGGCCAAGTTTCTCACGTCCGCCAGGACCATCGATCCAGCCTGGGCTTGTAACGTAATCGATCTTCTGCATAAAGCGACGTTTCTCATGCTGAATCATGATAATCGTATTAGCAAATGTAGCGATGCCGTTTGCTCCGCCGGAACCGGTGAAACGTGTCTTCGGGTGATGATAATCACCGATACAGGTTGAGTTTACGTTGCCGTAAGGGTCAATCTGAGCGCCGCCGATAAAAGCAATCAGTCTGTCGTTATTATGTAACCATTCATTTGCTTCAAAACCAATGAAGCGGATGTTTGGCCACTGTACGCCGCAGTGAGCCATGAAACGGTTGTCACCTACGGAACGTGGAACTTCAATCGGATCACAGTCCATAAGACCACTCTCTACGATCAAGTTGCATTTTGGTGCGAATAATCTCTTGGCAACGGAAGCTCCGATTAATGGAAGTCCTGTACCTACGATGGCGATCTGTCCATCGTTGATGCATTTTGCAAGAGTAATTGCCTGCATCTCTTTATTTGTATAGTCTGTATAGTTAGCCATGATTAATCCTCCTTACTGATATCGGTTGCATATCCAAAACCAGGTGTCTCTTTCAATTTAATAAGACGAACGGCACCGATTTTGTTCAAATACTCTTCGTGATCTTTTACACCATAAGCATATTTCTCAAGGAAAGCTTTGAAGTCTTCTTCTGTCTTGCTGGCTACGTCATATTCTTTTAAATATGCGTTATCATAATCATAGTAGCCATAGCACTGTGACGGATGAGCGCCATATGGGCAATGTACAACCGCACTTACACAGAAGCAAGGGATTCTGGTAATGGTAGGATCTTTTCTGATTTCATCGTTGCTAATCAGTTCTTCGCATGTAACAATTACTTTTTTAGCTGCAACAGAGATATCTACATCGTGGAATTCATCTCCAGCGATGATACATGTTCCATCCGGAGATGCTTTCTGAACATGAATGATTGCTGTATCAAGCTGAGGAACCGGAAGTGCAACTACTTTCTCACCCGGATTGAATGGGTTATCTACATAAACAAATTTGTCGTTTGGCAATTTATCAATTGTCTCACGAACTTCTTTGCTGATGCCCCACTCGTCTACCAGTCCGGAACCCATCATAAGACGAACCGGAAGGTATGGAAGACCAAGAGAAGCTGCATGAAGCATTAACATGATTGCATCCTGTGAATAATCTTCGTAGATCAATTCACCTTTCTCAATCTTAGAACGGAAACGACGGGAAACTGCGGTTACACCGGAGTTAGCCGTATAGCAGTTGATATAAGCTTTGACACGGTCTTCGCCGATCAGCATATCCCAATCGCCGCCTGCAGGGCCTGCTTCAACAATGAAGTCTTTCTTACCCTGACGAAGAATCTCATGAACTGCTGCATATGGCTTTCTGTTTGTTGTAAATCCGCCAAATGAGATGTGGTCGCCATCTTCCACATATTTAGCAATTGCCTCTTGTAATGTACATACTTTATTAGCCACAATAAAGCCTCCTTTATATTTTTTTTCTTTGTTCGCTGTTTAATTACTTGAAAATCAACATGAAGAAACCTGCCGCTACTGCGGAACCGATAACACCTGCCACGTTTGGACCCATCGCATGCATCAAAAGGAAGTTGGTTGGATTCTCTTTTGAACCGACAGTCTGAGATACACGGGCTGCCATAGGAACTGCTGAAACGCCTGCGGAACCAATCAGTGGATTAATCTTTCCACCGGTGAGAAGGCAAAGAACTTTACCCAGCAGTACACCACCTACTGTAGAGAAGCAGAATGCCAAAAGTCCTAATGCAATAATAGCAATGGTCTGAACACGAAGGAACAGTTCGCCGTCTGCGGTTGCACCTACGGTCGTACCAAGCATAATCGTAACGATGTTACAAAGAGCGTTCTGTGCTGTATCGGAAAGACGGGCAACAACACCGGATTCACGGAACAGGTTACCAAGCATCAGCATACCCAGAAGAGGTGCTACTGATGGCAGAAGCAGAGAACAGAACAGTACAACGAATACTGGGAAAATAACCTTTTCTGTCTTGCTTACTTTACGAAGCTGTTTCATAACAATCGAACGTTCTTTCTTTGTTGTGAGCAGTTTCATGATCGGCGGCTGAATCATAGGAATCAGAGCCATATAGGAATATGCGGCAACTGCAATCGGTGCTACTAACTGCGGTGCCAGATTGTTTGCAATGAAAATTGCGGTAGGACCATCAGCACCGCCGATGATACCGATTGCTGCTGCTTCACCGGGTGTGAAAAGGCCGGTTGCATTAGCTAACATGAACGCAATGTAGATACCGAACTGTGCGGCTGCGCCAAGAAGTAAACTGATTGGATTAGCAATCAGGGGACCAAAGTCTGTCATCGCTCCTACACAGAGGAAAATAAGACAAGGGAAAAGGCTTGATTTAACTCCGCCGTACATAATACGGAGAACGCCTTGTGTGTACCACGGTTCTGCTTCTTTCATCAAATCTGCCAAAGGCAGGTTAGCGAGAAACATACCAAATGCGATTGGCAATAATAAAAGCGGCTCAAACTGCTTTTTAATTGCCAGATATAACAGGACGAAAGAAATGAGAAACATAACGACGTTGCGCCATGTGAGTGCCGCAAAACCGGACTGTAACAGCATTTCCCCCATAATATCAAAAAAGTTCATTTACCGTACCTCCTAGTTAAGAACAACCATAGCAGTTCCGGTCTCTACAGCATCCCCTGTTTTCACAAGGATCTGACTGATTGTTCCGTCTGCCGGTGCTACTATCTCTGTCTCCATCTTCATAGCTTCCATAATAATTACAGGCTGGCCGTATTTTACTGCCTGACCTACCGTTGCTCTGACATCCAGAATTTTTCCTGGCATCGGAGCTTCTATTGTTGTACCGCCTGCAGGCGCTGCTACTGGTGCAGCTGCCGCTACAGGTGCAGGTGCTGCCACAGGTGCAGGTGCTGCTACTGGTGCTGCTGCTCTCTGTACAGGTGCGGTCTGCGTAACTGCTAATGTTGGTGCCTTAGGTGCTGCAACTCCGTTGCGGTCTAAGGACTTATGTGCATCTACTCTTTCTACTTCAACTTCGTACTTTTTGCCATTGATCGTAGCCATATATTTCATAATCTTTTACATCCTTTCAAGTGGTTTTGAATCTATATCAGTTCAAAGTAACCATAGCGGTTCCGGTCTCTACTGCATCTCCTGCTTTTACAAGGATCTGAGCAACTGTACCGTCTTTTGGTGCAACGATTTCGGTTTCCATCTTCATAGCTTCCATAGTAACTACGACCTGGCCATATTTTACTGCCTGTCCTGCTGTTACTTTAATATCTAAAACTTTACCTGGCATCGGAGCTTCAATGGTTGTGCTCCCTGATGTTGCAGGTGCTGCTACTGGTGCAGGTGCTGCCACAGGTGCAGGTGCTGCTACTGGTGCAGGTGCTGCGATTGGTGCTGCTACTGCTGCAGGTGCTGCGATTGGTGCTGCTTCGCCCATTCTAGGAACGGGAGTATATTCATCAAGTCTTTCAAGTTCTACTTCATAATTCTTTCCATTAAGGGTAGCCGTATACTTCATAATTATCGTAACCTTCCTTTCGGTCTTCTCAATTTCTCTGGCTGCTTTCAATTATCTTACTTCTTTGACATCCACAATCTTAAACTGTTCCGGTGGTAAATCTAAGTCTACACCGATCGCAGACATAAGTACTGCAAGAGTTTCCTTGTCCGCTTCATCTGAAATCACAGGTGCTGCAGCTGCTGCTGCCGGTTTCTGTGTTTCATCTTTAATAATTAAGCGTAAAATCTTAGAAATTGCCATGATTGCTAAAGCCAGTACGATAAGTGTAATGAATACTACCGTTATTCCCAAACAGGATACGATAACTGACTGTGAAAAAGGCATTGTTGGTTGAGTCCACATGAATCTATTGCACCTCCTTTTTTATGGGCCGCTTCTTAGGGCCCTCCCCGAATTGTTTCCGCATTCCTTTGTGAAAAATTATATTATTAAAATCTCTCTCCACAACATTCCATATGGTGGAATGCGTTCCATTTTGATGATTAAAAATATTAGGGATTCCCACCCCATAACGAAATCTGACACGATATATTAATTATCCGCCCAATTTGCTATGGATAAATTATAACAGTACAGCCTTAAATTGTCAACCGGTGGTTTTGTAAAATGTGTACAAAAAAGGTGGAAAAAGTTAGATAAAACCTCTTGTTTTAGCCTTATTCGCATGAGTTAGAAGCCTTTCCTTATAACAATTATACACTTTCTTTTATAATGTTATACATTCCCCGTCTTTCTTTTTTTAAGAGGCCGCTTTGGCGCAAAGTACGCATCCACAGCGGAGCGTTTTTATGTAATAGGAGCTCTTTTGTAATAGGAGCTCTTTCCTATTACAAAAAAAGAATTCCCTATCAAGTTCTCGCCGTACTTCACTGAACTTGATAGGGAATTTTTACTCAAATAATTACTTTTGGATCTTAAACGAACTCTTCAACGAAACAATTCGATTAAATACTAATGCATCGGAGGTGCTATCCTTGCAATCCACGCAGAAGTATCCGTTTCTCACAAACTGGAAACTGTCGTAAGCTTGAGCCGTGGTTAAGCTTGGTTCCACATAACACTCCGGCAGAATGGTTAAGGAGTTAGGATTCAGATTCAGACTTCCATCTTCCGCCATCTTTCCTTTTTCTTCATCGATCAGATTCTCATAAAGCCGACACTCTGCCTTGACTGCGGTAGGAACTGCTACCCAGTGGATGGTTCCCTTCACTTTTCTTCCGGTGAATCCCGAACCGCTCTTTGTCTCCGGATCATAGGTGCAGTGAACTGCTGTAATATTACCATCGGAATCTTTATCAAAACCGGTACAAGTCACGAAATATGCATTCATTAAGCGAACTTCATTCCCCGGATATAAACGGAAATACTTCTTCTGAGGTTCCTCCATGAAGTCTTCTCTTTCTATATAAAGTTCACGGCTGAACGGAAGCTTTCTATCTCCCAGCTCTTCATTCTCCAAATTATTCGGTGCGGTCAGTTCTTCGATCTGTCCCTCCGGATAATTATCAATCACTAATTTAATTGGGTCAAGAATCGCCATCACTCTGGATTTTTTAAGCTTTAAATCTTCACGAAGACAGTATTCGAGCATTGCTTCATCGATGGAGTTATCTGCTTTTGAAACACCTGCCAACTCTACGAATTTGCGAAGTGATTCCGGAGTAAAGCCCCTTCTTCGGAGAGCTGCGATCGTAACCAGGCGAGGGTCATCCCAACCATCTACGATTCCATCCTCTACCAGTTTCTTAATATATCTTTTTCCTGTAATGACATTCGTCAGGTACATCTTCGCAAACTCGATCTGACGCGGCGGATTCTCAAATTCGCACTCTTTTACTACCCAGTCATACAGTGGACGGTGATCTTCAAACTCCAGTGTACAAATCGAATGCGTAATATGCTCTATCGCATCCTCAATCGGATGAGCAAAATCATACATCGGATAAATACACCATTTGTCGCCTGTATTATGGTGTGTCATGCGTGCCACGCGGTAAATGACCGGATCACGCATGTTAATGTTAGGAGATGCCATATCAATCTTAGCGCGAAGCACTTTCTCGCCATCTCCATATACGCCATTCTTCATATTCTCAAATAACCGTAGATTCTCTTCCACGCATCGACCGCGGTAAGGGCTCTCTACACCGGGAGTCGTAAAATCGCCTCTGTACTCTCGGATCTGATCTGCTGTCAAGTCACATACAAATGCTTTGCCTTTTTTAATCAAAAGCACCGCACGCTCATACATCTGCTGAAAATAATCCGATGCAAAAAAAAGTCTGTCTTCAAAATCTGCACCCAGCCACTTAACATCCGCAATAATGGAATCTACATACTCCGTCTTTTCTTTGGTAGGATTCGTATCATCAAAACGCAGATTGAATTTACCGTTATATTCTTTAGCCAGACCGGAATTCAGGATAATCGATTTTGCATGTCCAATATGCAAATATCCGTTGGGTTCCGGTGGGAATCTGGTCTGTACGTGATCATAAACTCCCTCAGCTAAATCTTTCTCTATCTCACGTTCAATGAAGTTCTTGGATATCGTCTCTTCCTTTTCCTCATTCTCCGCAACTACTTTTGTATTCTCATCCATCGTATTTCCTCCACTACAATTCCTCTATTTTAGATATCTTTCTTATAAAGCCCAATATTTCCTAATATCATACCACACTTTGTAAAAATGGAAAAGATAGAAAATGTATTTTTCGGGATACCGCTCAAATGTTGTATCAATCGCTTTGTAAAACTCCGATAGAAAATAAGAGAAAATCGGTTGACAAATTCATTTTCTCATGATACGATATCTGAGGTCTTAAAGACCTATGCTGCTGTGGCTCAGTCGGTAGAGCGTCGCATTGGTAGTGCGGAGGTCATGGGTCCGATTCCCATCAGCAGCTGAGTGCGTAAA
>JAVWRQ010000017.1:36411-43699 GCA_036634775.1 Clostridium sp. | reverse complement strand
TTTATGTATATCTATATCCACTTTCGCATATCGTGAGATAAGACAACCTGTCACCATGGGAAAGGGGGATATTATGTTAGAGAATAAAAAGATAGAAAAAGTTTATGAAGAATTAAACTGCAATGGAACCATTGGATTAGGGGGGGAAGATGCTTCTGAACGACTACGGCATTATGGGAAAAATGAATTAGAAGAGCCCAAAAAGAAGATATTATTAAAGCGAATTGGAGAACAGTTGTGTGATTCTCTGATCTTTGTACTGTTTGCAGCCGCAGCGGTATCCCTGATGCTTCACGAGTACAGTGATGCGGTGATTATATTGATTGTAGTGTCACTTAATGCAGTGGTAGGTATCATACAGGAGGGAAAAGCCGAAAAAGCATTAGAAGCGCTGAAACGTATGACGATGCCGGAAGCGGTGGTGGTTCGGGAGGGGAAGCCCAGAATATGTACGGCAAAAGAACTGGTTCCGGGGGATTTGGTGCTGTTAGATGCCGGTCGTCGAGTTCCGGCTGATTTGAGACTGGTTCAGAGCATTAATCTGAAAATCGAAGAGTCTGCTTTAACCGGGGAATCAGAGCCTGTGTTTAAAAATACTTCTTCTGTATCTGGGGCGAATATGGCATTTATGACCTCTTATGTGACGGCCGGACGGGGAAGCGGTATCGTGGTGGCTACGGGAATGAATACAGAAATCGGAAAAATAGCAGGGATGATTCATGAGGCAGAGGATGAGGAAACGCCGCTTCAAAAACGTCTTTCCGACTTGGGAAAGGTACTTAGTCTGACCGCTGTGATTTTGTGTGCAGCCCTTTTTGCATTGGCGGTTATTCAAAAACGGGATGTGATGGAAATGTTGATTACCGCTATATCACTGGCAGTTGCTGCCGTTCCGGAGGGGCTTCCGGCTGTGGTGACCATCGTACTGGCACTTGGCGTGACACGAATGGCAAAAGTGGGGACAATCGTGCGAAGGCTTCCCTCGGTTGAAACGTTGGGATCAGTCAGCGTGGTGTGTACGGACAAGACGGGAACTCTGACACAAAATGAGATGACGGTCACTGCCTGCTATGTGGATGGAATATTAGAAGAGGTACGGGGAGGAGAGGCGCATCGGGGAGAGGAACATCGAGGAGGGAAAACACGAAAACGTTTGGTAGAATGTTTTGCACTTTGCAACGATGCTTCCATCACGACCGGAGATCCCACTGAAATAGCACTTGTAAAATTCGCTGTCTCGGAGCAAATGGAAAAATCAACAGCAGAAAAGAATAAACCCAGGGTAGCAGAAATTCCGTTTGACTCAGAGCGAAAGATGATGACAACTCTCAATAAAGAAGAGAAAAACCATATCTCTTATACAAAAGGAGCACCGGACCGCGTGCTGCGCCAATGTAATTTCATTATGAAAAATGGTCGTGTGGTTCCCATGAGTTCACAGGATCGAAGGCAGATTCAGGCAGCGGTGACAGAGATGTCCGGTCATGCCCTACGGGTCTTGGCAGCAGCCATGGCAGAAGGCGTGTCTAAACCGGTAGAAAAGAATCTGGTATTCTTAGGCATGGCAGGTATGATGGATCCGCCCAGACCGGAAGCCGGGGCGGCAGTTGATGCATTTAAAAAGGCGTCCGTTCGCACCGTCATGATTACCGGAGATTATATAGATACCGCATTTGCAGTAGCTAAAAAACTGGGAATTGCAGGAAGAAAAACACAGTGCCTATCGGGGGAAGAATTAGAGCGGATGGAGGATTCGGAACTTTCAAGACGGGTGCAGGATACAAATGTATTCGCCAGAGTTTCGCCTGAACATAAAGTTAGAATTGTAAAGGCATTAAAATCGGTTGG
This sequence comes from Clostridium sp., assembly GCA_036634775.1. Lineage (GTDB taxonomy): Bacteria > Bacillota > Clostridia > Lachnospirales > Lachnospiraceae > Otoolea. The sequence continues at coordinate 41,851 of JAVWRQ010000017.1, read as the reverse complement.
AAATATCGTTGCCATGACAGGAGATGGTGTCAATGATGCACCATCTTTAAAAAGTGCGGACATTGGGATTGCCATGGGTCTTACGGGAACCGATGTAGCAAAACAGGCGGCGGATATGATTTTGACCGATGACAACTTTGCAACGATAGAGCGTGCAATTGAAGAGGGGAGAGGGCTTTATGAAAATATCAAAAAATCCGTCATTTTTCTGCTTTCTTCTAATTTTGGAGAAATTGTCACGATGTTTACAGCTATTGCCATAAGAATTCCGGCACCCTTAAAGCCCAGTCATATTCTGTGGATCAATCTGATTACGGATTCACTTCCTGCGCTGGCTCTGGGCGTAGATAAAAATGATGGGGCCGTGCTCATGAACCGACCACCCAGAAAGTGGAATGAAAGCCTTTTTTCGGACAGAGGTATGGCATTTACTTTGTTTTATGGATGTTTGATTTCGACAATCAGCCTGGTGGCATTCTTAAAAATTCCATGTGAGATGTTGATTCATAGTGGAATGGGGGTTTCGATTGCCGGAATCATAGCGATACTAGAAGATGCAGCCGCTTTGAATCGGGCACAGACCTATGCATTTACTGTATTGGGGATGTCTCAGCTTTTTCACGCAATTGGCATGAGAGATGTAAGAAAATCTGTATTCGCTTCTAATTTTTTTTCCAATCCCCTGATGATCGGAGCTTTTATGGGCGGTATACTGCTGCAGCTGGCAGTAACTGAAATTCCATATTTTGTAATTGCCTTTAATACAACACTGCTTTCTCTTCATGAATGGGGATTTTTACTGTGTTTGGCATCTCTTCCCTTGGTAATGCATGAAATATTAGTCATATTTAAAAAGAAGCGATATAAAAGAAAGGCATTGATATAAATTCATTCAATTTTACCGTTATTCTACGATATTAACTGAAAAATGCAGGGCAGCCATCCTTACATTTTAGTCGGTTTATGATACAATATAGGTATTAGTCCTCAATTGAATTTCAATATGAGGAAACATAATAATACAAAAGAGAGTGGGGAAAACACAATGGCAGATGAAGAGAAAAAAGCTGAGAGAGCAGAGAAGGTAGAAGAGGCAGAAAAAAAAGTAGAAGCCGTTGAAAAAAAGGCAGAAGCAGAAGTGGAAAAAGTAGAAAAAGAATTGTTTGATGCAGGAAAAAAGGCGGCAGGCAAAAGTGGAGCTTTTTTAAAGGAATTTAAAGCATTTGCTTTAAAGGGAAACATGGTAGACTTGGCAGTCGGTGTTATCATCGGTGGCGCGTTCAACAGTATCGTATCTTCTTTAGTCGATGATGTAGTTATGCCCGCACTCAGTGTATTCATGGGAAAAGTAGATTTTAACAATATGTTCTTTGCACTGGATGGCAATAAATACGCTACTTTAAAAGCAGCTACAGATGTCACATCCGTCATTGCCTATGGTACATTTTTAAGTAATTTAATCAACTTTGTCATCATGGCACTGGTTGTATTTATAGTCATTAAGCAGTTAAATAAATTCCATAAAACAGAAGCTCCGGCGGCACCGACCGAGAAAGTATGTCCGTACTGCAAGAGCAAGATTGATATTAATGCAACACGCTGCCCACATTGCACGTCAGAACTGCAGTAATCGATTTCGTTGAGTAACATTTGTGGGACGAAGAGCAAATCTAAAAGAAATAGAGACGAAACATGTGGTACCGGGGGAAACGCGCAGAAATCCTGAAAGGATTTTCCGCTTGTCTCCAATCGAATTTACTTTTGAGAAGCAAATTCTACCCGCATGTTTCGTCTCTATTTCGTTAGGATGTCATCAATTGAACCGAGAAGTTATTTGGTGTGCCCAAAATGGTCAGAGTATAGGAATTTCCACCTCTGAACTGCACGCCGCTGTCAATGATAGCAAATCCCGGATTGGTTCTTCTATATACGGTCAGTCGGTAAACACCGGGAACAATGTGCAGATAATTGGTGAAATTCATATAATCCAGATCAGAGACAACGAGTCGTCCATTTAAGTAAATATCCAGAGGCTCCCGAATGGTTGCGGCATTATAAAAACGCACATGGGCAATCGACGCAGTGGTGGAAAAGAACGGGGAAAGAAGTCCCCAGGTCCAGAGCACATTATTACCTCCGGGCTGAATGACGTTACCCGGGCGATTGCCTGAACAGTTATTGCAGGTATTGGGCGGCATGGGTGGAAGGGATGGCATAACCGGACCGACGGGACCAAAGCCGGGGGCAGCAGGCATATCATCGTTATCGGGAAGCGAAGGCGTTACAGAACCTTCCGGACCAAAACCGGGAGAAGCAGGATCGTTATAGTTATAGGTTTCCATATATTTGATACCTCACTTATTTTATATAGTGTATTATATGGGTGCAATGTCCGGATGTTCTAAAAAAACAAAATTTCTTTTTCTATTGAAAGCATTTTATAAATCGGCTATAATGGATAACTGTACTGCCCAATTATGGCAGATATACTTAGACAGGGGGATATAGTTATGGAAAAAGAAAAGAAGGGAAGAGCAATAGCACTTCTTCCTATTTTAGTGTTTCTACTTATTTTTTTAGGTTCCGGATTTATTACGGGTGATTTTTACAGTATGCCGGCAATCGTGGCCTTTTTAATTGCACTGATTGTGGCATTTGCCCAGAACAAAAAACTTAAATTTGCCGACAAGATAAAACTGGCAGCTCAGGGCGTGGGCGATGAGAATATCATCACGATGTGCTTGATATTTTTGGCAGCCGGAGCATTCTCCGGAGCGGTAAAGGCAGCAGGCGGTGTAGACAGTACCGTCAACCTGGGATTGTCCATTATGCCATCCGGTGTGGCAGTGGCCGGTCTTTTCATTATCGGATGCTTTATTTCTATTTCTATGGGTACTTCGGTGGGAACGATCACTGCACTGGCTCCCATTGCAGTGGGAATCAGTGATAAGACAGGATTCTCTATGGCGATTTGTGCGGGGGCGGTCGTTGGCGGCGCTATGTTTGGTGATAACTTGTCGATGATCTCCGATACAACGATTGCAGCAGTAAAGACGCAGGGCTGCGAGATGAAGGACAAATTCCGTGAAAACTTCATGATCGTACTTCCGGCTGCGATTCTGACGGTTATTATCTTTCTCGTGATGGGAAGGAATGCCAGCTATGAGTCGATGGCGCTGCCATATAACATCTTCCGAGTGCTTCCGTATCTGGTAGTATTAGTAGGTGCCTTGGCAGGTATCAATGTATTCGTGGTTCTGATTACAGGAACGGTGCTGTCACTCATCGTGGGTGTTACGACAGGAGCCTTTCCTGTGGCAGAGATGTTTACTCATGTAGGAAATGGCATTATGGGCATGTATGATATTACGGTCATTTCTATGATTGTGGCTTGTATCGTAGCACTGGTCAAAGAATATGGTGGTATTGATTTTGTTCTTTCATTTATTAAAAAGAGAATCAACGATGAAAAAGGCGGAGAATTGGGAATCGCAGTTCTGGCATTGTTGGTAGATATGTGTACGGCTAATAATACAGTCGCCATCGTTATGGCAGGACCGATTGCAAAAGAAATCAGTGATGATTTTGGAGTAACACCCAGACGGTCAGCATCACTTCTGGATATGTTCAGTTCCATGGGACAGGGACTGATTCCTTATGGTGCGCAGCTTTTAGCAGCGGCCAGTCTGACCGGACTGACACCATTTGATATTATCCCGTATTGCTTTTATCCGTTTTTGATGGGAGTCAGCGGTCTGGTATTTATATTTATAAAAAAGAGAAAGTAAGGGAATGTACATATGAAAACAAATAAGCAATGGGCCAGCAAGATGGGATTTATCATGGCAACAGCAGGAGCGGCGATTGGGCTGGGCAACCTTTGGAAGTTTCCATATCTGATGGGAAAGAACGGAGGATTCTCATTTCTTATTGCGTATCTGCTCTTTGTCTGCATTCTGGGCATTCCGGTCATGATAACCGAGATGTCATTGGGAAGAAGAACACGCCACGATCCGGTACAGGCCTATGCTGATATTCATCCGCACGCAAAGGTAGTAGGTATCTTCGGTGTACTGGCTGCTTTTATGATTTTGTCTTATTACAGTGTAATCGGAGGTTGGATTTTAAAGTACATTGTAAGTTATGCCACTACCTTTCATGCACCGACTGATTTTACTGCATTCATCAGTGGAAGCACAGAACCGATATTCTGGCACCTACTGTTTATGCTGGGAACCGTGTTTGTCTGCTACTGCGGAATCGGTGGAATTGAAAAAGTAAGTAAATTTGTGATGCCATTACTACTCGTTCTGCTGCTGGTTATCATAGGAAGAAGTGTCACCTTACCAAATGCATCGGTAGGATTAAAATTTATTTTTTCTCCCCAAGGTTCTACTTTTAGTATGAGTTCCATCAGCGCGGCATTGGGGCAGGTATTTTATTCGTTAAGTTTGTGCATGGGTATTACTATTACTTATGGCAGTTATCTAAATGAAAAAGAAAGCATTACAAAGAGCTGTATGAGTGTAGCGATTCTGGATACAGTGATTGCAGTATTGGCCGGGATCGCTATTTTTCCGGCAGTGTTCTCCTTTGGTATGGAACCCGGTCAGGGACCCGGACTGATTTTTGGAACACTTCCCAAAGTGTTTTCCGAAATTGCCGGCGGTTCTGTTTTTGCACTCCTGTTTTTTGCATTAGTTTTTTTTGCAGCGATTACCAGTGCAATTGCGCTCTTGGAAGTCGTGGTATCATTTGCAATCGATACCCTTAAGTGGCCTAGAAAACGGGCAACGCTTATCATAGGTACTTTGATTTTCCTTCTGGGGATTCCCAGTGCCCTTTCCTTTGGCGTACTTGGCGATATTACGATTTTAAACTACAGTGTATTTGACTTTATTGGTATGATTACTGACCGAATTCTGCTTCCTATGGGCGGTATCACGATGTGTTATTATGTGGGATGGAAATGGCATCCGGAGTACTTAGTAGAAGAAATCGAACGAGACGGGAAAGCATTTAAGATGAAGAAATTATGGATTCTTTGTATCCGTTTTCTTACTCCCGTGCTAGTGGGAATTGTTACACTGACCGGATTTTATGATATCTATTCGGTCGTATTCAAATAGGACTACAGTTGACAAATAAGAAAAATAGGCTTATAATTCCTTCAATATAATGACATCCGGTTACTGCATAAAGGTAAACAGTTTATAGCATTGTAATTTGAGGAGGAAAATATTATGAATAATTCTAAAAGAACAGAAACTAAGGCAGCAATTGTAAAAGAAACCGCGAAACTTACAGAGCCGGCAGTAATCGTAAAAGATACGATTGTAAAGAAGATGGAAGAGCTTGTAAAGGATGCGGAACTTGTAAAAGATGCAGCACTTGTAAAGGGTGCGGAAATTATAAAAGAAGTAGCACCTGTGAAAGAAGT
>JAVWRQ010000017.1:0-36311 GCA_036634775.1 Clostridium sp. | reverse complement strand
GCGAAGAAGCCGGCACCTGTGAAAAAAGAAATTCAAGCAAATGTATACATTCAGTATTTAGATAGAGAAGTATCAGCGGCAACATTAGTAGCAGAGGCCAAGAAGGCATACATAGCGCTGGGAAATAAAGAAGCGGATATTAAAACCGTTGATGTTTATGTAAAGCCGGAAGAAAATGTCGCATATTATGCGGTGAATGGCATTGGTTCTGACGATTACAAAGTTTATTTATAATTTAACAAGTTAGCAAAGAATATAAGTGATAAGAATCCGGAGACCGGCTGCATATGGTTTTCCGGGTTCTTTTTATGTAATTATGGTTGTAAAGGGAGAATGAATTGTTATATAATAGAAACAATAGCAGATAAAATGACTGATCAGGCGGGAGGTTCTATATGTATTTTGAAAACAGGATATGGATTGCAAAAAGCGGTGATGAGAAGATTGGCATATTGCCTGAGATGGCAAACCGCCATGGTCTGATTGCAGGAGCGACGGGAACAGGAAAAACCATTACACTGAAAGTGATGGCCGAGTCATTTAGTGATTGTGGCGTACCGGTATTTCTGGCTGATGTGAAGGGCGATTTGGCAGGCATGTGCAAACCGGGAGTAGACAGCGATGACATGAAGAAACGGATTCAGAAGTTCGGTCTGGCAGAGACGGGATTTGCCTATAAGAATTATCCGACTTGTTTTTGGGATATCTTTGGTAAAAATGGTCTGCCGCTTCGTACGACAATCAGTGAGATGGGACCGACACTTCTCGGTCGTCTGATGGATTTAAATCAAACTCAGAGTGATATATTGTCCATTATATTTAAGATTGCCGACGACGATGGACTTTTGCTGATCGATACAAAAGACCTGCGTTCGATGCTTCAGTACATAGGGGATCATTCATCCGATTATTCTTCCCAGTATGGGAATATGAGCAAGCAGAGCATTAACACGATTGTGCGTTCCGTCGTTGCACTGGAAGCACAGGGTGGCGATCAGTTCTTTGGAGAACCGGCACTGGACATCCACGACTGGATTCGAACGGATTCCTCGGGTAAAGGGATGATTAATATATTGGACAGCCGAAGCGTGATCAACACACCTCTGATGTACTCTACTTTTATGCTGTGGATGATGTCAGAACTCTTTGAGATACTTCCGGAAGCGGGAGACAGCAGTAAACCGAAGATGGTATTCTTTTTTGATGAAGCACACTTACTATTTAACAGTGCCCCGAAGGCTCTGCTTGAGAAAATTGAGCAGGTCGTAAAACTGGTGCGCTCAAAGGGGGTAGGTATCTACTTTATTTCACAGAATCCATCGGATATTCCGGATGAAGTACTGTCACAGTTGGGCAACCGAATTCAGCATGCACTGCGTGCTTATACTCCTTCTGATCTTAAGAAGGTAAAAGCGGCCGCTCAGTCATTTAGGGCGAATCCCGCGTTCGATACAGAGAAAGCCATCACAGAACTGGGCATTGGAGAAGCACTTGTATCATTTTTGGATGAGAAAGGCAGTCCGTCTGTTGTTAAGAGAAGCTTTATCCTTCCCCCTCAAAGCCAGATGGGACCAATTCCCGATGAAGATCGAAAAAAAGAGATAGATGAGAATGTGCTGTTTTCCCGATATGCTTCGATGGAAGATCGGGATTCGGCGTATGAATTCTTCCAGAGAAAGAAGAAACAGGCCGATGCCGAGATACAGAAAACACAAGCGGCAGCGGAACAAGCCGATACGGCGGCACAGCAGGAGAAAGCAGCCAGACTGACAGAAAAAGAAGATGCCAGGGCGGCTAAAGAAGCTGAAAAAGAGGCGGCAGCGGTAGCCAGAGCCAAGAAGAAAGCCATGGCTCCCGTCGCCAGAGTGGCCAAGAGCGCAGTGGGCACCATCGGACGGGAAGTTGGCAACGAATTAGGTAAGAAGGTTGGAGGTAGCTTTGGAAAACGTCTGGGAGGCAACATCGGATCCCAGTTGTGCCGTGGAATTTTGGACACCCTGTTCGGCAATTAATTCATGACTTAAAAAGTCAAAATCCTCCGGAATCGGAGCAGTAAATTCCATAACTTCTCCGCTTATAGGGTGAGTAAAACGAAGTCGGTAGGAGTGGAGCGACTGGCGTTTGATATAGCGGTAATTCGGATTATATAGGAAATCCCCGAGGAGCGGATGCCCGATGTACTTCATATGAACCCGTATCTGATGGGTACGTCCGGTATCTAAGGTAAGCTGTACCAGCGAACAGTCTTTTGAATCATCATATAATAAGCGCCTATAGTGCGTGCAGGCGTACTCGCCATGAACCGGATCAACACAGCGTTCGATGGTCGAACCGTCTGCCCGTGCAATTGGTTGACAGATTATTCCGTTCAGGTCAGCTTTTCCTTCTGTGATGGCCAGATATTCTCTGCACACTTCTTTCTTTGCGACCATAGAAGAGAGGATAGCAGCACTGAGCATATGTTTAGCGATAATTAAGAGACCCGTTGTATCCCTGTCCAGTCGATTGACGGCGCGGTATACAAAGGGTTCTTTTTTTTCTTTAAAATAATAAGCCACGCCATTCGCCAGGGTATTATCAAAATTCCCCTGGGAAGGGTGAATCGGCATCTTGGCAGCTTTGTTGATTACCATCAAATCTTCATCTTCATAGACAATCGAAAGAGGCAGCGGTACCGGGACGATATGTTCAGAAGTATTCTCCTCGATTAAAGAAATCATGAGAAGTTCGCCCTCTGAAAGTACGTGGGTGGTATAGACCGGTTTGCCGTTGACGGTAATACCGCCGGTCGTCTGCCTTAAGTGCACGATGACATGGTGGGAATATCCTTTACTTTTTAAAAATGTTTCAATTGTTTTTCCTTGATCTTTTTCTGCAATGCAGTAATTTAGTATTTTTTTCATGAGAAGATTGTAACATAAGAACTGCTTTACTGGCAAGCTATGGATTGACAAGCCTGATATTCGGTGGGATAATTTCAGAAGAGCAATGAATCGATAGAAAAGAGGAATTATATGAAACGATTGATCGAATCCATGGCAAACTATCAAAAAGCATTGGGGGGACTTTTACTGGCAATCTGTCTTGTCTTTATTACCGTCTACCTGTTTTTGGGGTATGTGGGAATTCAACTTCCATGGGTAAAGAACGCAGCTCTCTATGCGATGATATGGGGCATCTTCGCAGAATCGGGGGTGTTGGTATACGAAAGAAGCCATTTTTCTTTTACGGTGCTTTGTAGCAGAATCAAGAATAAAAAAGTGATGGTTATATGGGAAAAATGCATTTTGATGATTAAGTTTTTATTTGCGGCTTTGATTACTTTTTTTGGGTTTAAGTTATCTATGGAAACGGGAAATGGGACAAAGGCTGAATTTCTAATGGATGGATATATCTGGCTGTGTCTTCCCTTTTTTGGAATAACATCTATGATATATTTGCTTTATCATATAAGTGAGAATCGCAGCACGTCGAGAAAAGAAGGAGAATCGTTATGATATACATAGGCATTTCACTTTTGCTGCTTTTGATTCTGGGCGTTCCCGTATCGTTCTCTATTGGTCTGATTTCATTTTTTGGTGTTACATTTCTCACGGATATTCCATCTTCCGAAGTGTTCAGCTATATGATCTTAGGGCTTAAAAATCCACTTTTATTAGCCGTACCCCTATTTATCTTGGCGTCAAATCTGATGAATGCGGGACAAATCACGGATCGTCTAATTGATGTATGTTCTTCATTTCTAGGGCATAAAAAAGGTGGTTTGGCCTATGTAAATATCTTAGTATCCATGATTTTTGCCGGTATCACCGGTTCGTCTCAGGAAGATACGCTGAGCGTAGGAGGAAATCTGATTCCAACCATGGAAAAACAAGGATATGATAAAGAAACAGCGGTGGGGGTGACGGCAGTATCTTCTACGATTGGTTCTGTCATTCCGCCCAGCGTTACCATGGTAGTTTATGCAGTAATCGCAGGCATCGATGCAAAAGAACTGTTTATTAAGGGGATTTTTCCCGGTTTGATGATGGGGAGTGCCATGATGCTGGTGGTGTTTTTGAATCGAAAAAAGCATTTTCCAAAAGGTGAAAAAGTTGCAGATGACATCACAAAACATCGGGTGATGGAGTCTCTTCCGGCATTGCTTACCCCTATTATTCTCATTGGCGGAATTATATCCGGTTGGTACACACCGACGGAAGCCGCTGTTTTTGCGTGCCTCTATGCACTTATTATTGGTCTCTTCTTTTATGAAACGATAAAGATAAAGGACTTGCCGAGAATTTTTATAAATACAATGCAAATTTCGGCATTGCCATTATTTGCATTGGCAACTGCTAATTCCCTACGTCTTCTGATCAGTTATTATTCATTGGATCGGATCCCGATTCGCCTGTTTACCGAGATGCCGGGTGGGACAATCTGGTTTCTTTTCTCAATCGAATTCATTTTTTTATTGATCGGAATGTTTATTGATGCAGTACCTGCAATTATTATTTTTGTACCGCTTATGCTTCCTACTGCAGCAGCACTTGGAATCAGCCCATTGCTTTTGGGCGTGATTACGGTGATGACATTGGCTCTGGGTCTTGTTACGCCCCCATATGGACCATGTCTACTCATTGCATCCCGAATTGCGGGAATTCCGATGCGACAGGGATTCAAAGGAACCTTGCCATACTTGATATCAGCGATTACAATTCTTATATTATTGGCACTATGTTCCGGTATTCCATTTTTTGGCGGGTCGTGTTATAATTGATAATTATACCTAATTATAATATGTCGAAAGGTGAATAAGCATGACGATAAAGGACTTATTTAGACAAATCGGAACAGACAGTACAGTGGTTATGTCACGTTTTGGGGAAAATGAGCTGCTTCTCAGCCGGTTTATTAAGAAATTTCCTCAAGATTCCAGCTTTTATGAATTAAAAATGGCTATAGAGAGTGAAGATTATGATTTAATTGAACAGAGAGCCCATACGCTAAAGGGTCTTGCAGCAAATTTGGGTTTCTCCGATCTAAGCAACATTAGTGCGAATATTGTATCTGCTGCCAGAGCAAAAAATGATTGCCCGATTGAAGAGCTTTTTGAAATGCTGAAAAAAGAGTATGAAACAATCATAGAAGCGATTGGTCAACTTGATTAAGGATTATATTAAGAGGGGATTAGACAAAATGGATGATACAAGGAAAATCATCTTAATTGTAGACGACGTTGAACTGAACCGAGCCATACTGAGCGAGCTTTTCTATAAAGAGTATCAAGTGGTGGAAGCAGAAAATGGCTTAGAGGCATTAGCTGCAATTGATACTTATGGCGAAAGGATTGCCATTGTTTTATTAGATATTGTGATGCCTGAACTAGATGGCTTTGGCGTATTAAAGCAATTAGAGGAACGAAACATAAGGGACAAATATCCTATCTTTCTTATTACGGCAGAAGATTCTGAAACCGTCATTAATAAAGGATATGATATGGGGGTTGTAGATATCATTAATAAACCATTTAATCCAAGTATTATCAGACGCCGTGTAAAGAATACGATGGAACTTTATGAGCGTCGTTTCCGGATGGAAAGCATCATAAAGGAACAGACGCAGGAGATTGAAAAGCAGGCGGAAAAACTTCGCGAGACAAGTCTTGCGATGGTGGATACGCTAAGTACGGTTATAGAGTTTCGGGATTGTGAATCCGGACAGCATATCAAGAGAATTCGAACGATGACCAAACTTTTGATGCAGGCGATGGGAAAGGTAGATTCGAACTATGTATTTACACCGAACCAGATCGAAGAGATATCGGTGGCATCGGCGATGCATGACGTGGGGAAAATCGCCATTCCGGATTATATTCTGAACAAACCGGGACGTTTGACCGTTGAAGAATTTACGATCATGAAAGAACATACCTTGCGCGGCTGTGAGATATTGGATCATGTAGAGATACTTAAGAGCTCGAATACCTATATATATTATCATGATATTTGCCGTTGGCACCACGAGAAGTGGGATGGAAAAGGATATCCGGATGGTTTAAAAGAGAATCAGATACCTATTTGGGCGCAGGTAGTGGCTTTAGCGGACTGTTATGACGCATTGGTGAGTAAAAGAGTTTATAAAGAGGCTTATTCTCATGAAAAAGCAGTTCAGATGATATTAAATGGCGAATGTGGGCAATTTAGTCCGGAACTGTTAGAGGCATTTTCACAGGTAGCGATGATTCTTAAGAAAGAACTGCCATCTGAAGCAGTTATAATCAGTTCTCCGGTGGAATAGGATATAGTAAAGGCAGCAGGATGGCATGATTATGCAAAAATGGCGCTTTATGATGATTATATCGGCAGTTATTCTGTGTATGCAGCCGGCATATGTTAGAGATGTTATGGCAGAGGAAGAAGAATTAAAATTACACGCCCAATCGGCTGTTCTCATTGATGCCGAAACCGGGCGTGTTTTATATGAAAAAGATGGGAATATCAAACGCCCTATGGCTAGTACCACAAAAATCATGACATGCATCATCGCTTTAGAGCAGGGGAATTTGAACGATGAAGTAGAGGTCTCCTCCTATGCGGCATCCATGCCGGATGTTCAACTGGGGATGCGAACCGGGGAGCGATATCATCTGGAAGATCTTCTTTATTCGCTGATGTTGGAATCACATAATGATTCAGCCGTGGCGATTGCAGAGCATATCGGAGGAACGGTGGAGAATTTTGCAACGATGATGAATCAGAAAGCCCGGGATATTGGCTGTGGAGACAGTTGCTTTGTAACGCCCAACGGGTTGGATGGAACAAGGAAAATGGATGGAATGCCTCATTCGACCACGGCAGCTGATTTAGCGAAGATGATGAGTTATTGTGTCAGTAAATCGCCAAAGAAAAATGAATTTTTAAAAATTACACAGACCGTGTCACGAACGATAACGGATCTGGGAATGAGACGTTCTTTTTATCTGAGTAACCACAATGCATTGCTTACGATGCTGCCGGAAGCTCTGTCCGGAAAAACGGGATTTACCGGCGATGCAGGGTATTGTTATGTAGGGGCTTTTGAAAAAAAAGATAAAATGTTTGTTGCAGCACTTTTGGCTTGTGGCTGGCCACCGCATAAAACATATAAATGGGAAGATATGAGAAAACTCTCCGGATATGGAATAAACAACTATGAGTACTATGAAATATTTGAGAGAAATAAGTCCTTTCCGGCGTTAAAGATAATCGATGGAAAAAGTGAATATGTTCCTCTGTCACTTTGTATTGGGGAACAAAATCAAACATTAAAGGTCCTTCTAAAACAGGGAGAAGTACCCAATATCCGATATGAATACCCAAAATCCATAAAAGCACCGGTAGAAGCGGGGATGGCCGTAGGAAGCGCTTCCTACTATGTGAATGATTTTTTAATTGCCTGTTATCCAATCTATGCCGTCGGCGATGTGGATAAAATCGACTTTAACTGGTGCCTAAAAGGATGTATTGAAACTTTTTTATTTGAAAAGAGACTTTCTTTTATGTAAAGATTTTGATATAACTATACTATAGGAAAGAGTCAAATATACGAAAGGAAACGAATGCGCTATGAAAACTGCACTTAATCGGGAACAGGCACTGAAATTACTTAGAACATACAACAAAGAACCATTTCACATTCTTCATGCTCTTACGGTAGAAGGAGTGATGCGCTGGTATGCAGAGGAACTGGGATATGGAGAAGATAAAGATTTCTGGGGCATTGTAGGTCTTCTGCATGATATTGATTTCGAATTGTATCCGGAAGAGCATTGCATAAAAGCACCGGAGCTGCTGAAAGCGGGTGGTGCAGAAGATGAGTTGGTCCATGCGGTGGTCTGCCATGCATACGGAATCCGAGTAGAGGTAGCACCGGAACACGAGATGGAGAAAATCTTGTTTGCCACAGACGAGCTGACCGGCTTGATTGGCGCGGCCGCTAGGATGCGTCCATCCGGAAGTACCAAAGATATGGAACTTTCCAGTCTGAAGAAGAAATTTAAAGATAAGAAGTTTGCTGCGGGCTGTTCGAGGGACGTGATCATACGAGGAGCCGAGCAGTTGGGATGGGAATTGGATGATTTGCTTTCCAAGACAATTTTGGCGATGCGTTCCTGCGAAGATGAGGTAAATACAGAGATGGAGCGTATGGCATGAGATATAGACTGACTGATCAATTGACTCCGCTACAGGAGAACTTTGAATTTCAGGAAGGTGATATCCGCGTCGAGATTATGACGAAAGAAGAGTTAGAGAACCTGACCGATTCACTTTCCCATAAAAAGGTATTAATTCATTATTTGAAAAATGTCCAATATTGTAAAGCGGAGATGTTTGGAAACTGCATCATTGGTACGTTTGCGATTCCGGAGGTGAAGAATACCCCACTTAAGAAGATGGAATTTGGGTTTTACATAATGAAAGACCGCATCATCTTTGTAGAAGATTCCGGGGAATATGTAAAATCTTTACTGGGACGTTTAAAAGAAATCCAATACGGAGGAAACGCTTCAGTAGCGATGTTCTTATCGGGATTTTTGGACTACCTGATTGAGGGGGATTCTGAATTTTTACAGTGCTATGAAGAAAAACTCATTGCGATGGAAGACCATATGATGCGGGGCGAGGGCAAAAAGTTCTATGAGAATATGGTCAAATGCAGGAAGGACATGCTTCATCTTCACGCATATTTTACACAATTAGAGAATTTAGGTGAGGTATTTCGTTCGAATACGAACCATTTATTTAATGAAGAAGAGAGAGATTTGTTTGCTATATTTTCTCATCATGTGGGACGCCTCAACAGCCATACAGAGATGCTTCGTGAGTATATTGTTCAGATTGGGCAGATGTATCAGGCTCAGCTTGATTTGGCGCAAAATCACACGATGAACCTTCTTACGATTGTGACTACGATCTTTTTACCACTGACCTTATTGGTGGGCTGGTACGGAATGAATTTTGTTAATATGCCGGAACTTCAGTGGCAGTATGGCTATATTGGCATCATTATACTCAGTATCGTAACCATTATTGTGGAGGTCTATATCTTCAAAAAGAAAAATCTACTGTAAGTTTGTAAAGATTAACAAGCACAAATAAAGGAGGTAGAGTCCCTTGAAACTTTTATCAATTACCATACCTTGTTACAATTCGGCGGATTATATGGAAAAATGCATTGATTCACTGTTGCCGGGAGGTGACGAAGTGGAAATTCTGATCATAGATGATGGCTCAGTAAAGGATAATACGGCTGAGATTGCGGATTCCTATGAGAAGAGATATCCGGGAATCTGCCGCGCGATTCATCAGGAGAATGGCGGCCACGGTGAAGCGGTCAATGCCGGACTTAGGAATGCTACCGGTGTTTATTTTAAGGTAGTAGACAGTGATGACTGGGTGAATGAAGAGGCTTATGTAAAAATCATGGACACCCTTCGTGATTTTGTAAATAAAAATCAGCAGCTGGATATGTTGATTTCTAATTTTGTCTATGAAAAACAAGGTGTAAAACGCAAAAAAGTGATGAATTACCGGACGGCACTTCCACAAAACGAGGTGATCGACTGGAGTGGTGTTAAGATGTTTATGCTGGGCCAGTATATTCTTATGCATTCGGTGATCTACCGTACAGAGATGCTTCATGAATGTGGTCTGGAGCTTCCGAAGCACACGTTCTATGTAGATAACATATTTGTTTACCAACCACTCCCCCATGTGAAATCCATGTACTATCTGGATGTGAATTTTTATCGGTATTTTATCGGAAGAGACGATCAATCCGTGAACGAAGAGGTGATGATTGGCAGAATCGATCAACAGCTCCTTGTGACAAAACTGATGATTGGCTACTATGATGTGTTAAAGCTACCTAATCGCAAGCTTCGACATTACATGATCAATTATCTGGAGATTATGATGACCGTATCCTCTATTCTGGCGATTCGTTCCGAGACAGAAGAGAACCTGGCTAAGAAGAAAGAACTCTGGCAGTTCTTAAAACAGAAAAATCTACCGCTCTATCTGAGACTGCGATGGGGATTTTTAGGACAAGGGACGAATCTTCCGGGGAAGAGTGGACGCAAGATTTCGATTGCATGTTATAAGATTACCCAGAAGTTCTACGGGTTTAATTAGACAGGTGAAGAATACAGAGATAGAAAACTATTGAGTCAAAAGAAGTGCAGGTATGATTTGCTTTTTCATAGGCAAATCATACCTGCACTTCTTATTTCTGTAATAGGAAAGTACTCCTATTACAGAAATACGTTCCACTATGGATGCGCACTCCGCGCTCAGGAATATGGTCACTGAAGTGACCGCGCTTTGGCGCAAGAGTCTGCAAAGCAGACTCTTTATCATTTCTCTAGCGGATAAAGGCATTCTCCGGTTGATTATCTCCAACATTCTGATTGCTCGTTGCATAGGCAAGAGGATAAATTGCTCCGCACAGTAGAACTGCGCCAACCACATCGATAATGGAGTGTTGTTTTAAACATACGGTAGCCATACAGATGGAGACCATCAGTACAAACGATAAAACTCTGACCAGCTTATGTTTTCTTAATGCTTCACTCTTCATGATAGCGATATGTGTGCCAATGGAGTTATAAACGTGAATACTTGGGAATACATTTGTACTTGTGTCAGTTTGATACAGTAAGGCCACGATCTTAGAACACAGATTCTTATCGGGATCAATGATCGGACGAAAATTGGTTCCATTCGGGAATAGTGTACAGATCAAAAGGCTTAAAGTCATGCCGGTGAATAGGAAAATACATAATCGGTAGTAATCTTCTTTATTTGCAAAAAAGAAATATCCGATGGTACCGGCTACATATACAAACCATAAAAAGTACGGAATAACAAAATATTCATTAAAAGGAATCAGATCATCCAGTGCCGAATGCATAATGTGGTACTGATGCGTGATGGTCTTCTCCAGATACATAAACCAGGGTAGATAGATAAATCCATAACCCAGGATCCAGATATGCCCATATTTGTGAAAAAAATTCTTCATAGAATAACCTCGTCTAATCAACAAAATTAACAACTTTTTAACTTTGGTGATTATAGCACACTATGGAAAAGACTTCAAGGTACTTTAGAAAAGGTTAATAAATATTAAGCATTCAATTTAGCATCTAACAGCATACCGAGTAAAATAATACAGAAGCCGGTCAGTACTAATGGGGTGGGATATTCTTTTAAAAAGAGAGCAACCCATAAAGGACCTAAAATCATTTCCCATAAAGCAATAATAGATGCTTTTTGTGCAGTGATTTTTTGGATACCAATATTATAACAGGCGTACCCTGCACCTATTTGTACAACACCTAGAACGAATAGAATAAGCCAGTCCTGACCGCCCAAAGTATCTAAAAGTGTTATTGTATGCGGAAAAGCAATGAAAATAAAAACCCCGGTGAATAAATTAGCAATAGCCGTTAGCCCCAATGCATTATCACCGGCTGATTTCTTGGCTCCAACACTCATACATGCAAAAAATACGCCTTCCATTAAGGCAATCAAATTGCCCTGGCTACTGCTATGGGAACTGCCGGAACACATAAAACATATGACACCAAAAAAAATCAGGCAGACTGGTAAAAAAGATTTCTTATTAAAATGCCTGCTTGCGATGATTGTAGCTAAAAAAAGCCAGATCGTAGAGGTATATTGCATTCCAATTGCAATGGTTGCGGAGGTTTTGGAAAGCGATAAAATAATACTGATGCAAAGAGCACAATAGGAGCTTATATAAAGAAACATCCAAGGTGTCCAATTCAGGCGTTTTAAACGGATGAAGGGCATTAAGACCAGACCGGCAATGAGCGATCGAACGCCACATATTAGCAGTGGGTCAGCAGTGAGGAATTTAATAAAGGGAGCATTTAGACTCCAAAAAACAGCACCTAAAAACACTAAAACGCTGCCGGAAAGCTTGAATTTCGACATAAAAATTCTCCTTTGTCAGACAAAATGACATTATACCAATAATAAGTCAAAAACACTTGACACATAATCGCAATTATAATATAATCATGATTATAAAATAGAACATGATTAGATTATAGGACGCGCCATTTTTTTTGTCAATATAATTCGAAGTTTTTTGTAGAATTTTATATAATCTACAGAAAGAAAGGAGATCAGTATGGGTGACATAGATATAAACTCAGAGGGAAATCAAATAAGCAAGAAAAAAAAACGAATTATGATTTACTTTATTGAAGCAACAGAAAAATTAATGGAAGAGGAAGGAATTGATAGTTTATCAATTAGAAAAATTGCTACAGTGGCCGGATATAATAGTGCTACTTTGTATAATTATTTTGAAGATCTGGATCACTTAATACTATTTGCTTCTATACGGCACTTGAAAAATTATGTAGTAGATTTGTATAATTCAATAAAAAAAGAGATGGATGCGTTGGAAACCTATCGAGTGATTTATAGAAAGTTCAGTGAAGCAGCATTTACTTCTCCTGAAATCTTTTATAATATGTTTTTTGGACATTACAGTAGTAAATTAAGTCAGGTACTTAGACAATATTATGAACTGTTTCCTGACGAATTGGGTGAACATAAAGGATTTATTCGAAGCATGCTAAATGAGGGGAATATTTATCAGCGTGATATGAATTTTATGGATGCATTGGTGGAAGAAGGGTTTGTAAAAGCTGAAAAAGCAGCAGATACCGTTCAGGTAATGGTGCGTACAAACGAAAGCTTTATATTAGAAGCATGTAAATTAGAAGATAGTACCAAGATAGAAAGTCATGTGGAGGCATTTATGAAACTGTTTGATTATGTAATGGAAGCAGCTAAATAAATTTCTCTGTGTATATAAAATAAAAGTAATATAACATAAGATAGGAAAGGAGGTTTTTAGAAATATAGGAATATAGAAACATATACGGATAATGGATAACTATACAGGGGGCAACATGGAGAGGAAAGAGAGGTATTACAGTGAACGAAAAAATAAAGGAAAAGAAAAAAATTAAATTGCAGGCGTTGAATCCAATTGTTTTATTAGTAATAATTATTACCATGGCAGCAATTGCTACTTACCTTGTACCGGCGGGAGCTTACGATCGAATCCTCGATCCGGTTACAGAACGAGAAATTGTAAATCCGGAAACCTTTCATTACATTGCGCAGCAACCTATCGGTTTGTTCGATTTTTTTAAGTCGTTGACATTAGGATTACAGCGTGCAACCGGCATTATTTCTTTCTTGCTTATCATAGGCGGTACATTTGCGGTTATGGATGCAACTGGCGCAATTAATGCGGGAATGGGAAACGTAGTCAAAAAAATGAATGGTAAAGAGCTTTTAATGATACCTGTATGTATGATTATTTTTGGCTGTGGTTCCTGTTTTGCAGGTAACTTTGAGGAGTTTCTGGCTTTTATTCCATTGGTGGTTGGTGTATGTGTAGCGATGGGATTTGATTCACTTACAGCAATAGGTGTTGTATTTGGTTCAGCTGGTGCAGGATATGCCGGGGCTATGACAAATGCTTTTACGGTCGGTGTAGCACAGGGAATATCCGGTCTGCCTCTATTTTCCGGTATTGGCCTTCGTGGGGCGTTATTTGTAACATTAATGGTGGTAACAATTGCTTATGTTATGGTTTATGCTAGGAAAATCAAAAAGAATCCGAAGCTCAGTACGGTGTATGAGGAGGATTTGAAATATAATCAACATTTGGATATGAATGATATTCCTGTATTGACGACACGCCACAAAATAGTATTACTGATTTTTTTGGGAACCATTATAGCTTTAGTAATTGGTGTTATTAAATATGGTTTTTATATTGATGAGTTAGCGGCTCTATTCTTGATTTGCGGTATTTTGTGCGGCATTGCAGGTGGTCTTAAGGCTGGAGCGATAGCTGATAGTTTTGTAAAAGGCTGTGGAGATTTATTATATGCATGTATTATGATTGGTATGTGTAATGCAATTATTATTATCATGGAAAATGCAAGTATCATGGATACAGTTATTCATGGACTCGCAAGTCTCTTATCAGGTCTTTCTGCTACGTTAAGTGCCTGTGGAATGTTTATAATACAGGATATTTTCAACATTCTGGTTCCATCCGGTTCCGGCCAGGCAGCTATTACTATGCCACTTATGGCACCTCTTGCCGATTTATTAGGTGTAACAAGACAGACCGCCGTATTGGCATTCCAAATGGGCTCATCTTTTACGGATGTATTAGCACCTACCAGCGGCGAGGTTATAGCAGCATGTGTTATGGCTAAAATACCTTATGGAAAATGGTTTAAATGGTTATTACCGCTATTTATTTTATGGTGGGTTGTTGCATTTGCATTTCTTATTATTGCTGTTAAGATTGGGTATGGTCCGTTCTAATACATACAACCTTGAGGGCCGTCACTTTATAGGCGGCTCTTTTCGTACTTCGAGGAGGAGCGCTTTACGATGAAAAATAAAATTTATAAAAATTTAGAAGAATTATTAGAACAAAACAGAGTACTTTATAATTTTGGAGAATTATGTAAAATTCCACATATGAGTTTTAAAGAGAAGCAAATGGGGGATTATTTACTTAATTGGGCAAAAGATAGAGGACTGGAAGCGACACAAGATTATAAATGGAATGTTTTTATAAAAAAACCGGCTACTGCTGGCTATGAATTAGCTCCGGTCGTTATGCTGCAGGCACATATGGATATGGTATGTGAAAAAGCACCGGGTGTAATTCACGATTTTGAAACAGACCCTATTCATTTGGAGTTGAATGGAGATATTCTTTCAACGGGGGGACAAACAACGTTGGGGGCAGATGATGGCATAGGGGTAGCTTATGCCATGACAATATTAGAGGCAGATGATATTCCACATCCACCACTTGAAGTGCTGTTTACAACAGCAGAGGAAGAAGATTTAAGCGGGGCGCAAGAGGTAGATGCTTCGGGTTTTAAAGCACGAATGCTGATTAATATTGATAATGCCGTAGAACATGAGCTGTTGGCAGGAAGCTGTGGCGGCATGGGAGTAGAACTTACCTTTTCGTCAGATCTATGTAATGCACCAAATTCATTTGAGGGTTACAGAGTGAGTATTTCCGGTTTACCCGGTGGCCATTCAGGGGAAGATATTAACAAAGGGCATGGTAATGCAAATAGCTTAATCGGTCGTTTGTTATATTCCTACCGAAAAATCTTCCCCTTTTACTTACAAGAATTAGTTGGTGGTAGTTTTCGACTGGCACTTCCCAGAGAAGCCAATGCAATTTTACTGATTTCTCCGGAAAAAGTACAGGAGCTTAGGCAAATAACGAACAATATGGAGCATGCATTTAAACGGGAATACGAGATGGTTGCACCTGAATTTACAATAAAACTTGAAAAGGTTATGATTACAGACCGAAAGGCTGCGTCACCGGCAGCAGTAAAACGACTGTTAGCAGCACTTTTTTTATCACCGGATGGAATTTCTACTATGAATAATGCGGTAATGGGTATCGTTGAGAGCTCTGATAATATGGGCGAAATTCGTATGGAAAATGGAAAGTTTATAATTGTTTATGAAATTCGTGCATCTTTTGAATCAACACGAGAGTATATTTACCAGAAAATTAAAACATTAGCAGAACTCTTGGGGGGAGAATGCCACAACTTTGCAGAATATCCCAGTTGGTCATTTAATCCAGAATCCAAATTAAGAAAATTGACTTCAGAAATTTATCATAGAGAATTTAATGATGAAATTAATACTATGGTAGTTCATTGTGGTTTGGAATGTGGGTGTCTATTCCCAAAAATGCCAGGCTTAGATGCAATTTCGATTGGACCGGATGCATGGGGCTTGCATTCGCCTCAGGAGCGACTGAGTATTTCATCTACGGAGAGAATATTCCACTTGCTAAAGGCAGTATTGGCAGATATTCACTAAAATATAGGATCCGAAGAGGAGGAAAATTTATTATGAATTTCAAACAGGAAGCATTGGATTTAGAAAAGGATATTATTGCATGGAGGCGACAGATACATAAGTATCCTGAAATTGGTTTAATCTTACCTAAAACAGCAGATTTTGTGAGAAAATCTTTGGATGAGATGAATATTTCTTATCGTACGTATCCCGACCATTCCGGTATTGTTGCATTATTGGGAAGTGGAACGGGAAAGGTTGTTGCAATACGCGCAGATATGGATGGGCTGCCTATTCAGGAACGCACAAATCTGGAATTTACATCTGAAAATCAAAATATGCATGCATGTGGACATGATGCTCATACAGCCATTTTATTGGCCACGGCAAAAATATTAAAACAACATGAGCGTGAATTGCCGGGACAGGTGAAACTTTTGTTTCAGGCAGCAGAGGAAGGACCGGGTGGAGCGGAGCCCATGATACGGGACGGTGCATTAGAAAATCCTCATGTAGATTATATTTTAGCTCTTCATATTAGTGACCGAATGGATTGTGAAAAATTTAAAAATGGTGATGTATTGGTGAATCATGTGAATGTTTGTGCTTCGGATGAGCAGCTTTATCTTACAATTATGGGGAAAGGCGGTCATGGAGCCACACCGAATCAGACAATCGATCCGATTGCAATTGCAACGCTTGTAATCAATAATTTACAATATATTATAAGTCGAGAGGTTTCACCACTTAATTCCAGTGTTGTTACGATAGCAACACTACGAGCCGGGAGCGGAGCGAGCAATGTTATTCCAGATACTGCAGAGATAATTGGAACGATACGTAACATCGACTTTAAATCAAGAGATTTTGTGATTCAACGAATTCGTGAAATTGTAGATCATACAGTTAAAGCGATGCGGGGAGAATATCGCTTGGAAATTAGAGATCCATATCCACCATTACTGAATGATCCGGATGTGGTACAGGAATTTTTGGCATCTGCTGAAACAATCTTGGGAAAAAAGCAAATTCATATTTTAACACAACCGGAAATGGGTGGTGAAGATGCAGCGTTTTTCTTTCAAAAAGTACCTGGATGTTATTTTTATCTTCATGCTCCTGCACCAAATCCTTTGGATGGCAATTTCTACTCAGTACATAATGCCGGATTTTGCTTGGACGAATCAGTCCTATATGAAGGTGCAGCATTATTTGCAGATACAGCATTTAGACTGATGGGAAAATAATTGATTTTAGATGAATAAGAATAGAACGAGAGCCGTATATTAAAAAAATATAAACAGTAAAAAATGTATTGACATTGGTAATTTCTGGATGTATTATGATATTAAGAATCATTCTTAATTTTAATTTCATGAAGGAGGATCATAATGGATAATAAGAAATTAACAAACGAAGTAGGTGCACCGGTAGCAGATAATGAGAATGCGATTACGGCAGGTCCCCGCGGTCCGGTTGTGATGCAGGATGTCTGGCTGATGGAGAAGATGGCACATTTTAACCGCGAAGTAATTCCGGAGCGAAGAATGCATGCAAAAGGCTGGGGCGCATATGGTAACTTTACTGTAACTCATGACATTACACAGTGGACAAAGGCAAAAGTATTTGAACCGGGTAAGAAGACAGATGTATTTATCCGTTTTTCCACAGTTGCCGGCGAGCGTGGTGCAGCAGATGCAGAACGCGATATCAGAGGCGTAGCGTGCAAATTCTATACAGAAGAGGGCAACTGGGACTTAGTAGGTAACAATACCCCTACATTCTTTATCAGAGATGTACACAATTTTTCCGATTTGAACCGTGCTGTAAAACGTGATCCAAGAACCGGTATGCGTTCGGCACAGAATAACTGGGATTTCTGGACCTTGCTTCCGGAGACATTCCACCAAAGAACAATTACGATGTCCGACCGTGGAATACCGGCATCTTTCCGAAATATGGATTTCTTTGGAGAGCATACATTTAGTTTCTATAATGCAGAAAATAAACGCGTTTGGTGTAAATTCCATTTTAAAACACAGCAGGGAATCAAGAATCTGACTGATGAAGAAGCCGGTATGTTGATTGCAAATGACCGTGAGAGCCATGGCCGTGATTTGTATGAATCCATTGAAAGTGGAAACTTCCCACGTTGGACCATGTCTGTTCAGATCATGACAGAAGAGCAGGCATTAAAACACTATGAGAATCCATTTGATATTACAAAGATTTGGCGTCATAAAGAATTCCCGCTTCACGAAGTTGGCGTACTGGAGCTGAACCGCAACCCGGAGAACTATTTTGCCGAAGTGGAACAGTCTGCATTTACTCCTGCCCATGTAGTTCCGGGTATTGGATTTTCACCGGATAAATTCCTTCAGGGACGTTTATTTGCTTATGGAGATGCACAGCGCTATCGCTTGGGTGTCAACCATAATCAGATTCCGGTTAATCAGGCAAAATGTGAAGTACATGATTATCACCGCGATGGTTTTATGCGCACCGATGGCAACTACGGCGGAACACCGGCTTATTCACCAAACAGTATGGGTGACTGGTCGGCTCAGCCGGATGTAATGGAACCACCGTTGGAATTAAGTGGTGCCATGTATCACTATGATCCAAAAGATGACCCGACGGATGATTGCTTCCGCGCAGGTGGAGACTTATGGCGTGTGCTGACAGAAGATAAGAAAGAACTTTTAATTGGCAATACGGCACGAAACATTGAATCCGTTACAGATAATGTAAAATACCGTCATGCAGTACACTGCTATCTGGCAGATGAAGAATACGGACGCCGTATAACGGAAGCGATGGGACTGGATATTGCAAAAGTAAAAGAACTTTCTAAACTTTCTCACCGTGGATTGGTTGAAGCTACTTTAAAATAAATGAATCGATCAAAGAATCATAGTGTGAAAGGAGGAGGCTATGACTAAGCAGCGACAGGTAATTATGCGAATTCTTATGGGAAGCGACGAGCATTTGACTGCTGAACAGATATTTATTCTGGCTATAGAACAGATGCCATCTATTGCGATGGCAACGGTATATAGAAACTTGAATTTGATGGTTCAGGCAGGTGAGATCCGACGAGTATCCGTTCTCAATGCGCCTGATCGATTTGATAGAATTACGCTCCCTCATAATCATCTGATTTGTGATAAATGTGGAACATTCACCGATGTGAGCCTTCCGGAATTAAAAGGATTGCTAGAGGAAAAAGTTCATGAACCGATCCTTTCTTACGAATTAAATATTCATTATATTTGTCCGGAGTGCAAGAAAAAATTAAACAAATAAAAAGATGGGTGGATTTGCCTTATAAAGCAAATCTACCCATTCTTTTATCGTTTGTATCTTTTTCCTGTTTGTGATAAAATACCCTTAAGCATAGTTTATGCAAAAAGAAAGCCATTAAAGGAATAGAAGATGACAAAACATTATTTTGCACCGATGGAAGGCGTGACCGGATATATCTATCGGAACGTCCATCATACATTTTTTGACAATATAGATAAATACTTTACGCCGTTCATTGTGCCGGTACAGACTAAAAAACTGGCACCCAAGGATTTACGTGATGTACTGCCGGAACATAATGTGGGATTTACCGTTGTTCCGCAGATACTCACCAATCGGGCAGAGGACTTTATCCAGACGACCGAGGCACTAAAAGAGCTGGGGTACAGAGAAGTTAATTTAAATTTAGGGTGTCCATCCAGAACCGTGGTCTCGAAAAATCGCGGTTCTGGATTTCTTGCACAGCAAGATGAGTTAGAACGTTTTTTAGATACGGTTTTCTCAAAGTTAGATATGAAGATTTCGATAAAAACGAGAATTGGGAAGGACGCTCCGGAGGAATTTTATGAATTGATTGAACTATTTAATAAATACCCCATGGAAGAACTGATTATTCATCCTAGACTGCAAACGGATTATTATAAAAACAAACCGAATAGGGAGATTTATAAAGACGCGGTACGAATGAGTAAAAACCCATTATGCTATAATGGAGATATCTTTACTACCCATGATTATGAAAGATTCATGACCGATTTTCCGAAGACCGAGAGCGTGATGTTTGGCAGGGGCTTGATAGCTAATCCGGGTTTGAGCAGAGAAATCATATCACATAAAACGATAGACAAATCAGAACTCAGGGCGTTCCATGATACGATTTTGTTGGACTATCAGAATGTGATTTCGGGTGACCGCAATCTTTTATTTAAGATGAAGGAACTTTGGCTCTATATGAATTGTATATTTTCCGATTCTGCCAAATATACAAAAAAGATAAAAAAAGCACAACACTTAAATGACTATATAAATGCCGTTGACTGTTTGTTCAAAGAATGTGAGATCGTAGACGGTGCAGGGTACAGGACAGAACAGTAAAGGAGTATTATGATAAAAGAAACTTGGAAACAAATAGCTGAGAACCATGATATACGCCAGAATCTGAGCAAATTACGTCAGGAATTAAAAGAACGGGGCGGTCTGGAGGCATTATTACACGATTGTACCGGAATAGAGGAAGTGTTATTTCCTCTATTGAAGAGCGAAGATGCCAAGACTCGGAAAAACACAGCATTACTGTTGGGCGATATAGGAAAACAAGCGTATTTGGAACCTATTTACGGAGCTTATGAGTCCGAGCAGCAGATGTTTGTGAAGAGCTCTTACTTGACGGCAATCAGCAACTTTGATTACCGAGACTATGTGCCGGAGTTCAAGAGCCGCTTGGAGCAGTTGTCCAACGTGGAGATGACACCGGAGAATCAGAAGCATATCACAGAGGAAATTCGCGAATTATCATCCTTGATCATAGAAATCGAAGGTGTTAAGATGCATCGTTTTCGAGGCGAAGATGAAACCTATGATATTGTTCTTTTGACGAATCGCAATTTCCCGGAGATTACTATAAAAGAATTAAGAGAATTAGAACCCGGCGCAAAAGTAAAGGCATTTGGTGCAGGTGTGATAGGGAGTGTAGAAAATCTGAATTGGCTGGATGAGATCCGCACATATCAGGAACTTTTGTTTACGGTAAAAGGCATGCAGACCTGTCCGATGGATGCGGAAAAAGCAGCAGAAATCATCGTGAATTCCCAGCTTCTTACATTTATGAATAAAGGACATGAGGGAACACCGCCCTACTATTTCCGCATTGAATTTAAGAGTAAGATGGAGCTGGATAAGAAGAGCGCATTTACTAAAAAATTATCTTCTCAGATTGAAAAACGCTCCAATCGGACACTGATTA
Source organism: Clostridium sp. (assembly GCA_036634775.1). Classification (GTDB taxonomy): domain Bacteria; phylum Bacillota; class Clostridia; order Lachnospirales; family Lachnospiraceae; genus Otoolea. The sequence continues at coordinate 15,101 of JAVWRQ010000017.1, read as the reverse complement.
ATACAACTTCGAACTATGAATTTGAGATTCGTCTCATCGAGAATAAAGAGGGCGAGTGCAATATTCTGGTAAAATTGTGTACATTAAAAGATGAACGCTTTTCGTATAGAAAAGAAGTAACGCCTACCAGCATCAAGGCAGTGAATGCGGCACTTACTGTGGCACTTGCCAAGGAGTACATGAAGGAAGAGGCACAGGTGCTGGATCCTTTTTGCGGCGTGGGTACGATGCTGATTGAGCGTCACAAGGCGGTAAAAGCTAATACGATGTATGGAATTGACTTGCAGGAAGATGCAATTCTGAAAGCCAGAAAGAACACGGAAGCAGCACGGCAGATTATCCATTATATCAATCGTGATTTCTTTGATTTCAAACATGAGTATTTATTTGATGAAATAATAACAAATATGCCATTTAAAATCGGAAGAACAACAGAAGATGAAATTTATGAATTATATGTCCGGTTCTTTGGCAAGGCAAAAGAGTTCCTAAACGAGGATGGTATGATGATCCTTTATTCGCATGATGAAGAATATGTCAGACAGATGGCTCCTGCGAATGGATTCCGCATAATAAAGACATACGAGATTTCGCTTAAAGAGGGAACTTATGTTTTTGTGCTGAGCGGTCAATCAAGTGGGAGACAGATTATAAAATAAAAAGAAGTACGGAGAATTTCATGAAGTCAGATAAAATCGGAAATCCGAAAAAAAAGGCCATTTTAGTAGTGAGCTTTGGCACGAGTTATAACGATACCCGGGACAAAACAATTGGTGCTATCGAACAGACCATTGCGTTGGCTTTTCCGGATTTTGATATAAAGAGGGCCTTTACCAGCCGTATTATTATTAATAAATTAAAAGAGCGTGATGGATTAAAGATTCACGATGTAGCAGAAGCGATGGATGAATTAGCAGAACAGGGATATGAAACGGTTATCATTCAACCGACCCATGTGATCAAAGGGATAGAATACGATGAGATGCTAAGAATCATTCGGCCATATCAACCCTGCTTCTCAAAACTTATCTTTGGAGAACCGCTCTTGAGCCATAAAGAAGATTTTTTAAAAGTAATCGACATTTTGATAAAACACACAGAATCATTTAATAACAGCAAGACTGCCATTGTTTTGATGGGGCATGGAAGTGAACATGAAGCCAATGGCGACTATATAAGATTGGAACAATATTTTAGGGATATGGGCTATAAAAATTATATTGTCGGAACCGTGGAAGCGGATCCATCACTGGAAACCGTGATATCCAAAGCCGCAGAAACGGAATCGAATCGAGTGATCTTGCAGCCATTTATGATTGTGGCAGGAGATCATGTCAATAACGATATGGCAGGTGAGGGAAGAGATTCATGGAAGACAAAATTCCAAACGGCCGGATATGAAGTCATCTGCGTGATGAAAGGATTGGGAGAATTCCGAGAGATTCGCGATTTATTTGTACAGCACATAGGATATGCCATTAATAAAACAGAAAGATAATAGTAGGTGAAAGATGAAAAACGACTTATTTACGATAGGCAGCTTTACGATACATGGATATGGTCTTATGATAGGACTGGGCTTTTTGGCGGCTTATTTCGTCAGTGAATATCGCGCAAAAAAACAGGGCTTAGATAGTGAACATCTCCTTTCAATTGCTATGTGGGTCCTGATACCCGGTTGGATCAGTGCGAAGCTTTTGTACTATATTACCACATGGAAAGATATTGTGCAGAACCCCATGCTTCTTCTGGATTTTTCCGGTGGTTTTGTGGTGTATGGTGGAATTATTGGCGGAATCCTTGGTGGATATATTTACTGCAAAAGAAATAAAGTGGAATTTTGGAAATACTTTGACTTAATTATCCCATCGGTGGCGTTAGCCCAGGCATTTGGCCGCATTGGATGTCTTCTGGCCGGCTGCTGCTATGGTTTACCGATGCAGTGCCCTATTTCAATTATATTTCAGCACTCGGAATTTGCACCGAATGGGGTGCCGCTGCTGCCTACGCAGATTATATCCAGTGGATTAGACTTTGCTCATTTTTTAATTTTGATTTTATTTGCAAAACACGCAAAAGCAGAAGGACAGGTTTCAGCACTGTATCTTATTTTCTATAGCGTCGGCCGATTTGTATTGGAGTTTTTCAGAGGCGACTTAGCCAGAGGATCAGTGGGCACTTTATCCACTTCACAGTTTATATCGATCTTTATTTTCATAGCCGGGTGCATCTTGTTTGCCGTCAATACAAAACTGGGAAGCAAAAAACAATCGGCACAGGTTGAAGAGAATATCAAAAAATAAATGATTGCTGCTTTTAATCCGGATGGGAGGGAAATAAGCTGAAGGAAAAAAATAAAAAAATGTTCAAATTATTTCTTTCTACGCTGTACTTAAGCACATTTACATTTGGCGGTGGTTATGTCATCATAACGTTGATGAAAAAAAAGTTTGTGGATGATTACCATTGGATTGATGAAAAAGAGATGCTGGATCTGGTGGCGATTGCACAGTCGGCTCCCGGTCCAATTGCAGTCAATGGCGCCATTATCGTTGGATATAAGCTGGGTGGTATTCCGGGACTCTTGCTCTCTGTGTTGGGAACGATTATCCCTCCATTCGTGATTTTATCGGTCATTTCTTTTTTTTATGAAGCATTTAGAGATAATATCTGGGTGGGAATGATGCTCTCCGGCATGCAGGCGGGAGTTGGCGCTGTGATTGCCTCCGTCGTATATGATATGGGAGCGGGAATCGTACGGGAGAAAAAAGCGGTCTCTATTATGATTATGGTCATGGCGTTTCTCATGGTATATGTATTAAAAGTAAATGTGATCTATGTCATCATCGCCTGCACGATTCTGGGTGTTATCCGCACTCTATTAGCCCAAAAAGAAGGTGGACTATGATTTATTTACAATTATTTTTAAGCTTTCTTCAAATCGGCGCTTTTAGTTTTGGTGGTGGATATGCAGCATTGCCATTGATTCAGAACCAAGTTGTAGAGATACATGGATGGCTGAGCTTGGGCGAGTTTACCGATCTTATTACGATTTCGCAGATGACACCGGGACCGATTGCTATCAATTCCGCAACCTTTGTGGGAACTAAAATTGCCGGTATTTTTGGGGCACTGGCGGCGACACTGGGATGTATTCTGCCCTCTTGTCTGATTGTTTCTACCATAGCCTATTTTTACTTTAAATATAAAAATCTGACTGTGATTCAGAGTGTATTGCATTCTTTACGTCCGGCGGTAGTGGCTATGATTGCATCGGCCGGATTGGCCATTATTATTTCCGCATTCTTTGGCACCGAAGGCGTTGTGGCGATTGAAAATCTGAATCTGTCATCTGTGGTCATATTTGGGATTGCAGTGATTCTTTTGAGGTGGAAAAATCTAAATCCGGTTACCGTGATGATTTTGTCCGGAGTCATGGAAGTGATATTTACCACCACTTTGAAATTCATGCAATAAAGCTTAAACACGCAAATACTAATAAACATATAAAATACAAATATAAAAAAGAAAGGCTTACTTATGATACAGGATATAGCACCTCACAAGTTTGATAATAGTTATCGTCATCAGAAACCGCAGGATACCGATTATGCACTTTGCATAAAAGCCAATAAAACACTGCTTATTTCAAGAGATACACATTTGTATGAGATACCTACCATTGATGAAATGGAGACTACTTTTTCAAAGAATGGGGCGCAGGCCATTTATCTTTTTTCGATTGATGATAAAGCCTATTTCTTAATAGAAGAGATAGAAGGAGAAATTCCTCCTAATATGGAATGGCAAAATACCCAGTATTTTCGACTGATGGAACCTCGATATCAGGCATTTGCTGCTATCACGGCAACACAGCTCTGGCGTTGGAGAAATAGCCGACGGTTCTGTGGCCGCTGTGGAAGTCCGACCGAAGACAGTAAGACTGAGCGGGCACTTATTTGTCCAGCATGTGGTCAGATTGAATATCCGAAGATTTCTCCCGCCGTTATTGTAGCCATTACAAATGGCGACAAGCTTTTGATGTCCAAGTATCGCGACCGCCCATACAGTGGCTATGCGCTGATTGCCGGATTTGTGGAAATTGGTGAGAGTTTTGAGGAAACGGTTCATCGCGAAGTGATGGAAGAGGTGGGACTGACTGTGAAAAATGTTCGCTATTTCAAGAGCCAGCCTTGGGCATTTACCGATACGGAGATGATTGGATTTTTTGCAGAATTAGATGGAGATGATACCATCAGACTTCAGGAAGATGAACTTGCCGAAGCAGGATGGTATACACGAGATGAAATCCCCGACGATGAGACAAGTATTAGTGTGGGAAGTGAAATGAAGATGGCATTTAAATATCGATAGTTCTAACACATTAGCTCTAATGCATTTTTGATATAATGAGAACAGAATTGACAGGGGAGGGATAAATCCATGAGTCTTTATAAGATTATGCTGGTGGATGACGAGGAAGAGGTTCGAAAGAGTATTGTTCGAAAGATTGACTGGCTGGATGCAGGATTTGAAGTGATTGGCGATGCGGAAAATGGGGAAGACGCATTGGAAAAAATCGAGCAAATCGAGCCGGATGTGGTACTTACGGATATCAAGATGCCATATATGGATGGACTGACCATGGCTGAGAAAATCAGACAGAATTATCCATCGGTCAAAATTGTGATATTTTCCGGTTTTGATGAGTTTGAGTATGCCAAGAAAGCGATTCGTTTAAACGTCATTGAATATATTTTAAAGCCGGTGAACGTAGAGGAACTGACTGCTATTTTGAAGAAAATTAAGAAAAATCTGGATGAAGAAATCGAACAAAAGCGCAATGTGAATCTGTTGCGTGAACGATATGTGAAAAGTCTGCCGATGCTGAGGGAACATTTTCTAAATGATCTGGTACACGGTGGAATGGATGAGGATACTATTTCCGGTAAATTAAAAGAATATGAGATTGATATCGACCATGCGGAACAATGGGTGGTGGCGGCGATTCACTTGGAACCGGACGCGACAGTGGAAACGACATTATCGCTGCATCGGGAGCAGGAATTAATTCCGATTTCCGTGTACCGGATGATTGAAGACAAGATGGAAGGACAGTATCGGTTCGCGATGTTTCACTCTGCCTTTGAGAGTATTATCATTGCCGCAGTGGATACGGAGAACAGCCAGACCAGCCTGGTGGCACTGCTGGGAGATATATGTAAAGAGACTAAGAAGATTCTGGAAGTGTCTGTCACGATTGGAGTCGGAGAAAACTGCAGCAACTTATCGGAGATCAGTACATCTTTTAAATCTGCATTAAATGCACTGGGATATCGGGCGATAACCGGATCCGGTGGAGTCATTTACATCCGTGATATGGAACCGGTCAACCATGTGAAACTGCAGTTCGACAGCCGCATGGAATCCGAATTGATCGCCGCGGTGAAGTTTGGTCCCAAAGAGAAGATCGAGACAATCGTCGGAGAACTGGTAGGCAGGATGGAAGCGGCAAAGGTTCATTACCGCCAGTATCAGGCTTATGTTCTGGCAATTATTAATGTACTGACTCAGATGTCGCAGCAGTATGATTTGCGGATTTCCGATATGTTTGGGGCAGAGAATGATTATTTTGAGATACTTACGAAAGTTGAAAAGGCAGAGAATATCAAACGATATCTCTTGGACGTGGCATTTAAGATGAATGCGGCACTGGAAGAAGAGCGAAGTAATACCACAAAACATGTGATATTAGAGGCTAAACAGTATATTCGCGACAACTATCGTGATCCGGATCTGTCGGTAGAGAAAATCTGCCATCGTCTGCACATGAGCCCCGCCTACTTTTCAACGATGTTTAAAAAAGAGACCGGACAGGCATATATTGCTTACCTGACAGAAGTAAGATTGAATCGGGCGGTGGAACTTCTTATGACTACCGATGATAAGACCTATATCATTGCTGAGAAAGTTGGCTATCCGGAGCAGAACTATTTTAGCTATGTATTTAAAAAGAAATTTGGAATATCCCCTACAAAATACCGAGGCACGCAGCAGTAAGCATATCGGATAGAGTGCATATCGGATAGAGCAAACACACTGCATGCATCGGGATCGCGAGCCATACGGCAGCAGGAGAAGGATTATGCCTTTTTTTAAGAAAAATAACAGTATTCGTTATACGATATTTACGTATTTCACCATAAGTGCCCTTGTAGCGATTTTGCTTATGGGGGTATCTTTGTATACGCAGATGTCGGCCGGACTTTCAGCCGCGATAGAAGATGAGAACCAGAGCATTGTCAATCAATTAAATCGCTCTCTGGATTCCTATCTCCGAACGGTCATGAAATTGTCGGATTCACTATATTATGGGGTAATCAAGAACGCGGATCTGTCCGAGTCATCGATTAACAGTGAATTCACACTGCTGTATGATAACAATAAAGATAATGTGGAAAATATTGCACTGATTTCAGAAGACGGTGAACTGTTAGAAGCTGTTCCGGCCGCCCGATTGAAAGAAAATCCGGATGTGACAAAGGAAAGCTGGTTTGCTTCGACACTGAAGAAAACAGAAAATATTCACTTCACAAATCCCAAGGTGCAGCATATCTTTGACAGCAGTGAAAATCAGTATCGATGGGTACTTCCCATCAGTCGTGCGGTCGAAATCACACAAGGCGGTTCCACAACTCAGGGGGTACTGCTGATTGATGTGCGCTATGACAGTCTGGAACAGTTGTTTGATAATGTTTCACTGGGCAACGGTGGGTATGTTTATCTGATGAGCAGCGATGGAGAATTGATTTATCACCCTAAGATCCAACTAATTGATTCCGGACTTTATGAAGAGAATAACGGCATTGCAGTAGGCTATAAAGATGGCAGTTACAAGGAATTATTTCAGGGAAAGAGCCGTATGGTCACCGTGAAATCGGTGGGCTATACCGGATGGAAACTGGTTGGAGTGACACCGAATGCCGGAATTACGCTGAATTCAATCAAAGCCAAATTATTTGTCGTATTTTTAGTGGCATTTTTCTTATTTATCCTGATGATTATCAATGCCTATATTTCATCCAAAATCACAGATCCGATCAAAGAATTGGAACGCTCGGTGGGAAAATTGGAAGAGGGAGTCCTGGATGCACCGATCTATGCCGGCGGTTCTTATGAAATCGAACATCTGGGGGCATCGATTCAGAAGATGGCAGATCAGATCAAGGTACTGATGAACGATATTGTGGTAGAACATGAATCAAAGCGACGGAGCGAATTTGATACCCTGCAGTCTCAGATCAACCCACACTTTCTATATAATACACTGGATATTATCGTGTGGATGATTGAAAATGAACGACAGGCAGAGGCCGTAAAAGCAGTGACCGCCTTGGCACGATTCTTCAGAATCAGCCTCAGTAAGGGCAAGAGTATCATCACGGTAAATGATGAACTGGAGCATGTGAAAAACTACTTGATGATACAGGAGATGCGTTATAAGAATCGATTTACCTATCGGGTGACTGCCGGTGAAGAGGTATTGGAACTGGCCAGTTTAAAACTCATATTGCAGCCATTAGTAGAGAATTCCATTTATCATGGTATGGAATTCATGGATGGAGACGGAGAGATATCGATACGAGCCTATCGATGTGACGATGATTTGTATTTTGAAGTAAAAGACAATGGTCTGGGGATGACGGAGAGCTGTGTAAAGAGCTTATTGGATACATCGCAGCCGGTAGAGTCACAGAAAGACGGAACGTCCAAGGGTTCCGGAATCGGCGTAAGGAATGTAAACAATCGAATTAAACTGTACTTTGGAGAAGCATATGGGCTGACAATTGAATCAGAGCCGGATGAGGGGACAACGATTACCATTCATCTGCCGGCGATGCCATACAGCGGTGGGGAGAGGAAAGAATAGATGATAACAACCATAAAAGAAAAAATCTTTGCTATTTTCTGTGCATGCATCCTGGTTCTTCTTTTTCTGATGTCATCTACGAACCTTATTATAAAGGAAAAGAAAAATGAGATTTATCAGGTATCCGTCATTGTGGAAGACAGCAAGGATGACTACTATGTGAATTTAAAAAAAGGAATGGATCAGGCCGGAGTTGAACATAATATCGATGTGAATTTTATTACACTGTATGAAAGAAACAACTCGGAACAGCAAAAAGATATGCTTATCCGCGAGATAGATGCGGGGGCGCAGGCGATTATCCTATCGCCGGTGGACTATATAAAGATGGCATCTGTGCTGGAAAATATGACGGTGGATATACCGATTATTATATTAAATAACGAAGAGCTGGCCGGTAACAAAGTCATGGCGAATGTATCGATGGATTACTTTGCCGGTGGTCAGAAGATGGCGGATTACATTTCAAAAGAAATAAGCAGCGATGCTGAAGTCTATCTATTTACGGAGGGGCTGCAGTATGGTTCCAATCGAAGACTCTACGATGGTCTGATGAGCGTTTTGGGGGAGCGGTACCGTGTGAACCTGATTGAGAAGGCGTTTAAGAGTCGATATACAGAAGTGATGGCAGAGCGGGTGGTAAGAGATTCATCGGCGGTAGTGATTGCACTGGATACCGAATCACTGACGGAGATGGCAGGAATCATAGAACTGAATCAGACGGAATTTGGTGGAATTGCTTTGTATGGACCGGGAACCAACCTTAAGATTTTACGTTATATGGAAGATGGGATAATCAAAGGGGTACTGACGGAGAATATGTACGATGCCGGATATTTAAGTATGGAAGAGGCGGTAGAAGCAATCGATAATAAGAACATCAAAGAAACAGTCAGACTGGACAGCTTCTTTTTAGAAAAATCGGATATTAAGAAGAAAGAGTTCGAGAAGATGCTGTATCCGATTTATTAGGGGGAAGATGAAGAGGAGGATAAAACAGAATGAGTAAAAAGGCAGGATGGGGAATTCTGGCAGCAGCGCTGATTGTTATGATGGGTGTGGCGGCGATGACAGGCGGAGCCGGGCACAAAGAGAACGAAGCACCGACTTCGATTCGAATCGGTGTCGCTCTTTATCGGGATGATGATACATTTATTTCTACACTTCGGGAGCAGTTAGAACGATGCGCCAAAGACTACGAACAGTCCGGTGATGTGAAAGTCAATCTGGATATATATGGAGCAAAAGGAAGTCAGATTACGCAGAATAGCCAAGTGGAACGATTTATTTCACTGGACTGTGATGTGCTGTGTGTGAATATCGTGGATCGTGCGGCAGCTTCTTCCATTATCGATAAAGCCATGGCAGCCGATACTCCGGTGGTTTTCTTTAATCGGGAACCGGTGGAAGAGGATATGAACCGTTGGGAAAAGTTATACTATGTCGGAGAAGATGCTAAAACTTCAGCTAGAATTCAGGGACAGATCGTTGTAGATGAATGGAAAAAAGAACCTGCGCTCTTGGATCGGAACGGCGACGGCGTGGTGGGATATGTTCTTTTGGAGGGGGAAACCAGCCATCAGGATTCGCTGATTCGGACCGAGTGGTCGATTCAGACGCTGAAGAATGGAGGTGTTCCTCTAAAGAAAATTACCGGAGGGATAGGAAACTGGGAAAGAACACAGGGATCGGCGTTGATGGAGCAGTGGCTTAAGAACTACCCGGGCGAAATCGAATTAGTGGTAAGTAATAACGATGATATGGCGCTGGGAGCTATCGATGCGATTAAACGGATGGAAATAAAAGAAAAGATACAGATCGTGGGAATCGACGGAACGCCTCCGGCTCTGGCAGCAGTAGAAGCGGGGGACTTGTTGGGAACGGTTCAATGTGATGGCGAAAAGTATGCCAAGGCGATTTTTGATATCTCAGCAGCGCTGGCACTTCACGAAGATGTGAACTCGGTCATTAATCTGGACGAGGGAAAATATTACCGATGCCCACAAATTTCAAAGAAATTTAATAGTAATTAAAACAAAATCATATGGTAAAATAACCAAAAATCAGTTATACTATGGTTGTCGGTTTGATGAATATGTCAAAAAACGACAAAAATACATAAATCAAGGGAGGATTTATCAACATGAAATTATTTAAGAAAGTAGCAGCAATCACATTGGCTTCATGCATGGCATTTTCATTAGCAGCATGCGGTGGCAGCAAGACAGCAGAAACAACAGCAGCAGTAGCAGAAACAACTGTAGCAGATGCAGCAGAAACAACCGTAGCAGATGCAGCAGCTAAGACAGGCAAAGATTTAAAAGACGTTAAAGTAGGTATTTCTATCTACAAGTTTGACGATAACTTCATGACATTATACCGTGAAGAACTCGTTCGTTACATGGTTGAAGATCTTGGCTTTACAAAAGAGAACATCACCGTTCAGGATGGTAAAGGCGATCAGGCAGAGCAGACGAACCAGATTGATAACTTCATCGCTAACAAAGTTGACGTTATGATTCTTAACCTGGTACAGGCTTCCTCAGCACCACAGGTTACAGACAAATGTAACGAAGCAGGAATCCCTGTTGTTTACATCAACCGTGAACCGGATGCAGAAGAAGAAGCAAGATGGGAAGCAGACAAAATCAAAACTACTTATGTAGGCGCAGATGCAAGACAGTCCGGTACATTCCAGGGCGAGCAGATCGTAGAACTTCCTAACAAAGGTGATGCTGATGGCGATGGCGTGGTAAGATACGTTATGGTACAGGGCGATCCAGAGAACGTAGATGCACAGTACAGAACAGAATTCTCCGTTAAAGCACTTAAAGATGCAGGCGTTGAAGTTGAAGAACTCTTACTTCAGAGAGGTGACTGGGATCAGGCTAAAGGACAGCAGATCGTACAGGACGCTTTAACACAGTTCGGTGCTAAGATTGACGTTGTATTCTGTAACAATGATGGTATGGCTCTTGGTGCATTACAGTCCATTCAGTCTGCAGGCAGAAAAGTTGGTACAGACATTTACTTAGTAGGTGTTGACGCATTAGCAGAAGCTTGCCAGGACGTTATCGATGGAACAATGACCGGTACCGTATTTAACGATTTCTTTGGTCAGTCTCATGCAGCAGGCGATCTTGCAGCTAAATATCTTAACGATGAACCGGTTGATGCAGTAAACATCATTCCTTACATCAAAGTTACAAAAGATAATGCAGCAGAGATTCTTGAAAAAGTTAAATAATTTAATTCTTTAAGCATTATAGAACGATGAAATATGTCGGGTGTGTCATCTTGACACACCCGATTTTATGAAAGGGGAGAATGGGATGGCAGAATACAGATTGGAAATGCGCGGAGTTTCTAAAAGCTTCCCAGGCGTAAAAGCTCTGGACGGAATTAATCTGAAAGTACGTCCGGGAACCGTCCATGCGCTCATGGGAGAGAATGGTGCAGGAAAATCCACTCTGATGAAATGTTTATTTGGCATTTATAATATGGATGAGGGCGAGATTTATCTGGATGGAGTAAAGACAACGGTCGCTGACCCCGATGACGCGCTTCACAAAGGTCTTGCGATGGTACATCAGGAATTGCAGCCGATTCCGGATCGTTCAGTCGGTGAGAATATGTACTGTGGACGATATCCGGTCAAGAGTTTTGGACCAATTAAAGTAATTGATCATAAGAAGATGTACGAAGAGTCGGAGAAGTGGTTAGAGAACGTTAAGATGCCATATAATCCGAAAGCAAAACTGGGAACCATGTCCATTGCCCAGATGCAGTCAGTAGAGATTGCTAAAGCGGTATCCATGAATGCTAAAGTTGTGATTCTGGATGAGCCGACTTCCTCACTTACGGACAACGAAGTAGAAGCATTATTTAGAATTGTCAGAGATTTAAAATCACGTGGTGTTTCTATGATTTATATTTCCCATAAGATGGCTGAGATTCGTGAAATCGCAGATGATATTACGATCATGCGTGATGGTACTTATGTAGGTTCATGGGAAGTAAAAGATATCAGCGATGATGAAATCGTAAAACAGATGGTTGGTCGTGAACTTACCAATATCTATCCTCCGAGAACCAATGCTCCAAAAGAAGTGGTCTTAGAAGTAGAGGATCTTTGCAGTATTCACGAGCGGTCTTTCCAACATTGCAGCTTTAAACTCCGAAGGGGTGAGATATTAGGCTTTGGCGGTTTAGTTGGCGCACAGCGAACCGAACTGATGGAAGCAATCTTTGGCATGCGTGGAATTGCCAGTGGCACAATCAAAAAAGACGATAAAAAATTGGAAATTAAGCGTCCACAGGATGCTATTAGAGGCGGTTTGGGTATGATTACGGAGGATCGGCGTGGAACCGGTATATTAGGATGCCTCTCGATTGCAGATAACGTGTCCATTTCTTCTCTGGATCATTATCTGGATGCGGGATTCATACTCAATCACAAAAAAATAGAGAAACTTGTTCAGGATAATGTAGCGAAGCTGAGTATCAAGACACCCAGCAGTAAGACGCTGATCAAGTCACTTTCAGGAGGTAACCAGCAGAAGGTTATCATCTCCAGATGGCTGGCCAGCAACCCGGATATCCTTATTATGGATGAACCTACCAGAGGTATCGACGTAGGCGCCAAGTATGAGATTTATCAGATTATGATTGAACTTGCAAAACAAGGAAAAGCAATTATTATGATTTCTTCCGAGATGCCCGAGTTAATCGGTGTATCCGACCGGATCTTAGTTATGTGTAACGGTAAAATTACCGGAGAACTTACCGGTGAAGAAGCGACTCAGGAAAAGATTATGAGTTTTGCTACTAAGTTTTAGCAAAAGGAGGACATGGGAATGAACAAGAAGGTAAATATTAAAGATTTTTTGATTAATAATGGTATTATTATTGTATTATCGATTTTGGTTGTTTATGTAAGTATCAGTCAGCCGAACTTTCTGACGGTGAAGAACATCATGAACATTGCAATCAATGCTGCACCCCGTGTAATTATTGCATTCGGTGTCTGTGGCTGTCTGATTACAAAGGGTACTGATCTTTCCGCAGGACGTGTAGTTGGACTTTCGGCATGTATCGCAGGAACGATGCTTCAGAAACCGGATTACAGCGGAAAGTTTTTCCCGAATCTTCCGGAACTGAACTTGTTTCTTGTATTCTTAATCGCCATTGCAGTATGTAGTATCTTTGGTCTGATTAATGGTATTATCGTAGCTTATTTAAGTGTACCGGCATTTATTGGAACTCTGGGTATGCAGCTGGTCGTATACGGTGTATGTCTGGTTTATACGAACGCAACACCAATCGGCGGTTACAGAGCTGACTACATCAGCTTCACACAGGGACGTCTCTTCGGTGTGGTACCTTATCTGTTTATCTATGCTTTGATTATTGGCTTGATTATGTGGTTCATATTTAACATGACCCGTCATGGCAAATACATGTATGCAATCGGTGGAAATGAAGCAGCAGCAGAGGTTTCCGGTGTCAATGTTAAGAAAACCAAGATTATGATTTATGTTACAGCTGCTATTCTCTATGCAATCGGTGGTATCCTGCTGGGTGGTAAGACCGGCGGTACTTCGGTTAACATGGGTCAGGGCTACGAATTGGAAGCAATCGCTTCTTGTACCATCGGCGGTGTATCAGTTAATGGTGGTATTGGACGTATCTCAGGTGTTGTAATCGGTGTTATGGTATTTGAGCTTCTGAAGTCTTCTTTACAGTTCTTAGGAGTTCAGACGAACTACCAGTACATTGTACAAGGTATTGTTATCGTAGTGGCTATTGCACTGGATATCAGAAAGTATATTGCTAAGAAATAATTCACCGGGAAATGGGGGAGCTTGTATGCCTGAAGAACTATATAACGATGAGATAGCTCCGAATGCGGAGCTTGCAGAGGCAGATGCTTCTGATATCGACCCGGAGAAACAGAGACTGCAGGAGGAGAATGACAGACTTCGTGAAGAAATCGAACGAGTCAAGGCATTGCCTCTGAAGGAACGTATCTATGACCATGTACATGTATCCGTTCGAACACTGGATATCTTTATCTGTATCATGATTATCCTCGGAGTGGCGGCAGTGGTCATGGGGATGATGAAATAAAACCAAAAGCAAGAGAGCTCCATACGCCGAATTGATCGGTGTGGGAGCTCTCTTGCTTTTGTGTTCTTTCACTAAAATTGCTCTCTTTTTACCATTTAATAATCTGCCAATTACTATAAATGAGATATAATTTAAGTATGTATGTTTTGATAGAATATATACTTAAAAATACCTATTATATAAAATCGGGAGGCTTTTTTATGAACATGATAAAAAAGATATATGAAAATACAAATTTAAAAAGAAGGATGGCAACGGTACTTTGCGTGGTGATGCTGGTGCAGACGGTGATTGGTGGTACCATTCCGACCTTGGCAGAACCCATAGTAGGAGAGACAACAATACATAAGGATATGACCGATAAGGGGCAGCCTGGAGGATATTTTAGTAGTATTTTATTAGATATGTTGAATACGGTAGGTGACTCGAATAATCTGAATTTATCAATTGATGCTACTGTCAATCATAATGAATTGAATGCAGCTTTGGAATCTTTAATCGATGCCGGAACAATCACCGGACCTACCGAGTTCCCAAAAGATGATGACGAGAAAAAATTCAGTTCTTATGAGGCATATTTAGATGCACAGACAGCATTAGAACCGTTGAACTTTTCTTGGACATTTAATAAAATGTTACTCAACGTAGATGAAAAAGGAATCAAACAGAATATTATAGCCGCTATGAATGGAAAAACGGTAGTTATTGGAGTTGCTACGATTAAGAATGTAGGTGGTTTCCCAACGCTATCGGTAGAATTAAATCGTTTTCTTTACTACAAAACCGACGTAACGATTCATCTTGAGATGGATGTAGAATTTAAAGAAAGTTATACACCGGGTGCGAAAATTACTGAAAATAACTCACCGGGAGATTCGGACATCAGCTTGAACATAACGGATGAGGGAGGCAGTTCCCTTCAGGATAATGGTTATGAATTGACTAAAAAAGTTGCGTCACGATCCAATTCAGACCCTGAGATTGTGTATATTATTTCTGCAAAAGCCAGTTCCAGCGAAGCAGCCGATGCCGCATTATCTGT
>JAVWRQ010000016.1:0-49293 GCA_036634775.1 Clostridium sp. | reverse complement strand
TCAACCGACGACGGAAGCCCCGACGGAAGCGACGAGCCAGCCGGAGACTCAACCGACGACGGAAGCTCCGACGGAAGCGACGAGCCAGCCGGAGACTCAACCGACGACGGAAGCCCCGACAGAAGCGACGAGCCAGCCGGAGACTCAACCGACGACGGAAGCCCCGACGGAAGCGACGAGCCAGCCGGAGACTCAACCGGCGACGGAAGCCCCGACAATCCAGCCTACGGTGGCGAATGAGATATTGCCACAACCGGCAGAGGAAGACCCTGCTAATGTGAGACCGTTTTCACAAAACATGGATATTCAAGGTGAGGAAGAGCTTGTCATTGATCGGAAAATCCTGTCAACGAAGAAACGTGCAAATCGTATCACGACACTAAGTGATAAGCTGGACGAAATATTCAAGCCTGATTTTGCTACTTCGAGTGATGGTGAAGTAACCAACACCTCTAACCTATATGGAAAGAAAATAATAGATACGATACCGGCTGATTTGACCGTGCAGAAAGTAGAAGTACAGATAGATCATAATAATTGGATGAAATTGACAGAGGGAAGCAATGGTTACACATTGGATTTGTCAACTAATACAATCAGCTATAGCATACCGGATGGAGTTGACGGATTTGATACTACTTCAGTTATTACTCAGGCGGATATTCGAATTACCACCAGATTATCAGATGCAGTCTTTAACCGGTATGCCCAAGGTGGCTTGGAGTATGAAGAGGTATTCCCTAACCGGGCAAAATTAAAAGATGAAACGGATCAGTTGTTAAAAATCAGTAACGAAGTAAGACCATTTATCGCATTTAGTGCATTTTTGAAAAAAAACGGAGCCAGTGTAGACGTTACCAATAAAGAATTCAAATGGACGCTGCATATGAATGCTAACTTTAGCAATTCTTCGGTTCAAGCGTGGATGATTGATCATATAGAAGATGTGGGAAATACACATGATTATGATGTGGCAGCGGGAATTATGATTAATAAACAAGACAAATTTTCTATTACCAAGATAAGCAAAGATGGTGCAAATGAGATAACCACAGACTATCCATATGAAAGTTTGACAAATGTAGCAAGTCTAGAAAAACTTTTTGCATATTGTGGTATGACTATGGATATGACAAAACCGGTTCCGGATTCTAATAAAACGGTATATATCTATGATTACTTATGCGCAGATGGAAAAAGAGATGCGGTGATGTTAATTCCACTGAATCCGGCTTATACGAACGGTAAATTAGAAATTAATTATAATACAAAAGTCACGAAAGATATGACCGATCCGGGGAATTTTGCCGAAAATTTAACCATGATGAATGAAGCGAAAGCGGTCTGGAGATGGCCGACCGGAGACGGCACAAATCCATGGGACGAGTATGGTGGTATTACCGTTGATAAGAATCTTCAGGGAAACTATCATGTCTTTTCTAAAAATGCGTGGAAAGAAGGAACACATAACAGTACCTATGATGAGACGACTAATACATTGACCTGGAACTTTGAAATCAATCAGGTGGGCGCGGAGATGACGGATGTGGTTCTGACGGATCAGTTTAACCCGACAGAACAGTTACTGCTTTTAAAAGACAGCGGTGCAGCGTTAGACCTAAAAGACTTGAATGGCAATGTTGTTGTTACTGCGGATTGTAAAACGCAAGAAGGCAATCCGAATGCACCTTATTACGAGATAACGACGGAAGGGGATAAGGACGTTTTTAGGTTGCATATGGGAACTGTAGCTGCGACAGACCACTATAAGTTTTCACTTATGGTCAAGGTTATGGATGTAACAATGGACAGTGAAAGTTCAATGGCCAAAGTAAGTAATACCGCCAATCTATCTTGTAAGATAGGGGATGAACCATATAATTCAGAGAAGACAGCCACGGCAGATGTAACGAATACCATTCTTCAAAAGACAAGTATACCTGTTAAAAATGGGATATCATATGATTATACAAATCATACGGTAAAGTGGAAGGTAATAGTCAACCCGAAACATTTTGCGATGGGAATTCCGACCCTGACCGATATCCTTCCAGAGGGAACTTGCCTGGAAGATATCTCGGTTACGAGAAAAGTAAATGAAAATAGTACAGGGGAGTCTCTGTCATTTAAAGGGACAGGTACCGGTGATAGCAGAATATGGGAGGATGTGACTTTTTCCAATCAGGAAAGTATTTCGGTTGTACAGGTAGCTACTACCAGTTCGGCCACTCCCCCTAAATATGCACATCGAGCGGTTACATTTACATTCAATGAACAAAACACTCAGAATACCAATTCAACTTATGAGTTTGAATATACGACATCTCTGGATGAAGATTACCGCAAGGGAGAATTAACAGGGGGAGCCGGAACCGGAATTGAATTAAAAAATAAAGTGACGTTAGCAAATAATACAGGTACGATTCGGGCTACAGATCTTGCGAAAAATAAAATCAATCCTTCGGGGATGACAAAAGATGGAAAATATAAATCTTATAAGGGACCGGGGGACTTATATAATTACCCTATGGACGATGGGACAAACAAATCTATGGCAGTGGACGTTATTCACTGGACCCTGTTTGTCAATAAAACCAATGCGGATTTATCGGGAGTGAAAATTCAGGATACCTTAGCAGATTTCTTGGAATTAGTACCTGCATCTTTAAAAGTAGATCATATCAAACAGTTGACAGCCGATGGCAACATCGCTGCCAGTGGTTCCGATGCCTTGGGCAATGTGGAAGACGTGACTGACCAATTTAAAAAAGATAGCATCGAACCGGAAGGATTTTCCCTGACAATTCCATCCGAACTTGCAAAGGCAACCCTACGTCTTAATTTTGATACAATTTTAATCGATAATGCCAATGCATCATCGATGAAAAATACAGTCGCCTTAAGTGGTTCCGGCGTAAATTCCTCTATTACATCGGGCAAGGCGGAGGGGGCAAAAGATTTTCGTCTTAGTAGTTATGCTACAGCGTCAGGTGTTTATTATGCAAGTATAAAGAAAGTAAGTACTAATCAGGCGGTTGGTGGTGATTTTCCATTGCCGGGAGCTAAGTTCAGATTGGTGAAGATGGTGCCGCCGAATGAAGAGATTGAGCGGAAGGATATTAGTAAGTGGAACGAAATTTCACCGCTAAAAGAAAAATTCAAGACCAGTAATTCCAAGGGAAATGCTAACTTCCTGTTTTTAGCTGCGGATACGATGTATAAATTAACCGAAGTAGAAGCACCGGCAGGATATGTCAAATCGAATAAAACGTGGTATCTGGTAGCCAAGCTGGATAAAAAAGCGGCATCAGATTTTCCGGCGTCACCAACCGATGCAACTGCTAATTGGGAGATACAGATACCTAGCGATCAAACAACCCAGAATATATTCCAGACCATAACGAATGGGACTTCAGACCGCGGTGGTGAGGTATCTTTCCGAAAAGTAAATGCAGATGGTACGACCGGTCTGGCAGGAGCTAAATTCTCAATTACTCATACACTGGGGCAGTTGGAGTTTCAACCGGTCACCAGCGATGCTTATGGCATGGTAACCATAACAGGATTGGATAAGACCTCCAGCACTGGGCGGTATAAAATTCAAGAAATCGAGGCTCCGGAAGGATATTGGAGAGAGAATAATGAATTCTATGTAAAAGTAGATTATACCGGTGGTCAGTATCATGCCACGATTGAAGGACTTAATGCAGGGGAAAAGATCATAGTCAATCAACCATTGGTACCTAAAATCGTCTTTTCAAAGGTAGATCAAAATGAGGAAGCGATTGGTTCGAATCGGATGAATGTTTCTTTTACGATAAAAAGAACGTCGGGAACGATAGGAGGGACGAAACAAAATCCAAGTGACGGTACGAATATCACAATTCCCACCAGTATTTCAAATGATAAAAAGGGAATGATTTCATTAGATCTTCCTTATGGAACTTATACGTTGACAGAAAATTTAGCAGAGGATCAAGCAAATAAGCTGATTGATGAAACTAAATTGGCAAAAATTTACATTAAAGTAGAAAAAGAAGGTGAACTGGTAGCAGAGAAGACAAAGGTGAGCATCAGTACGGATTCTAACTTTGCAGAGAACGATACAAAAACAATAATCAAAGACAATGCGGAGGTTGCAACACCCGGGAAAAACTTGTTTGATTTCAGTCAGGGAGCAAATAGCTTCCAGGTAATTAATGAACTGAAGTATGGTATGGTGCAGATTAACAAAGTATTGGGTGAACGGGATAGTAATGGAAACCTAGCTGTAGTCACCCTAGAACAGAATGCAATTCCGATACCGGGTGCAACGTTTTCGGTTTTCCATGCAGTGAACGGTAGGAAAAACGGTTCTGCGGTCATGACACTTACCACGGATGGAAAGGGACATTTTCCAATTAACTCGGATGGAAGTTATACGGTAAATGGTAAAAAGAAATTTTTACTTTGCGGTGACTACATACTGGAAGAAGTGTCTGTGCCAAGTGATTATGTTAAGAAGACAAAAAGTTATCCATTTATAATCACCCCAGGAACAATTGGTTCCGATAAAACTTATCAACCGACTGAAACGGTAGTTGGGTCAAATGACAGCAATAATCCGAATGATAATTTTATAAATGAGCCGATCCGTGGTACGGTGAAGCTGAAAAAAGTGGATACGGATCATCCATCTAATGAACTGACGAATGCCGTATTTGAAGTTCATACGAAAACGAATCCGGCTATCCATGTGGCAAATTTGACGTACCAGACGGATGGTTATAAGTTGGAGGCAATAGGGAAAGGAACTTCCCCCAAAAAAGGGAATCTTGAATACTTACATCAAGAGGGAATGGTATATAAGTTATTAAAAGGTACTTATGATCTAATAGAAATCACTGCGCCAACCCTTCCGGATGGTACGACCGGTGGAAACAGCTATCCATTGCCCACGAATCCTGTTGGTACTTTTGAAATTAGAACAAATAATCAGAGCATTGACCAATTAACCGGCAATAAGGACATTACAAATACCATTATCAAGCACAGTTTCACCTTGCAAAAGAAAGTAGAACAATGGCAGGTGGAAGGTAATACCGGGAAGCATAAAGATTACAGTGCAGACAGCAGTGGCTTTCAGTTTACACTGTCCGGAACAGCAGCGAATGGAGCAACGACCGCGGAAGGAAAGAAGCAGTATTATGTGGTTTCCGGGACAACAAACGCTAATGGAACATATGTATTCAGCGGTGTCCCGGTAGGCAGTTATACACTATCGGAAACAGGGGTAGGAAGTGTATATCAATTCGATCCTAATTCCAGTAAGGAATCAGTGACAAGGATGTCGGATATCAGCGTCAAGGTGACGGCAGCCGGTATCACATTTACACGTGAAAACATGGCATTGGGAGCTACAACAGAAGACACAAAGAATCAGGGTATAGATAGTGTATCGGGCACCGGTGATGGTCAGATAGTAACGGTCTATAATAAGTTGAAAATAGGAAGCATTACGGGAACGAAGGTCGGAGTTGGTAATATAGCTACCGGCAGTGTTGCGTTACCAAATGCTACATTTGGACTTTATAAAAATGGAAATACTAACCCTTATGCCACGACAACGACGACAGAACAGTCCAATGCCATTACTTTTTCGAACATTCCATTTGGTGATTATTACGTGAAGGAAATAACAGCCCCTGTAGGATACATGAAGTACACAGAGGTATCGTCTGTTACAGTAGATAATGAATCTCAGGCTACATTTATTTTAAAAGAATCGAATGGAAACGAACAACCGATTAAAAATAAGTTGATATTAAAATCCCTGAAACTTCGTAAAGTAGATCAAAATGGCGTGCCTCTGGGAACCGATCGTTTAAATGCCCAATTCAGCATAACAAAAACGGACTCTAACCCGACGATACCGGATACGATCTACACCGTACCGGACAATCTATCAAATGATTCTACCGGTGTAATAAGTATTCCAGATCTGGCTTATGGAACTTATGAAGTAAGGGAGCAATTAACGAAATCGGAATCCGAAAAAGTGGACAACGGGACATCGGCGGTACTTCCGGTATTCTACATTCGGGTGGAAGCGGCCGATGCTCCAAAGAAGGCTACACATACAAAAATTACAGTAAGTAATCATTCATTATTTTCCACCAGTCAGTCGGGTAACTTTACCAGATCGATTACGATGAGCAATACGGATTTAGCGATTTATGATTTTTCTGATACTGCAAAGCCGAGTACGCTATTTACCGTTATCAATCGCATGAAATATGGAACCATCGCAATTAATAAAGTCAGTGCTGAGAAAGATGGTTCAATCGGTGCTACTCCAACCTATAGTGACCAAAAGGCACTGGCAGGTGCAACATTTGCCATTTATAAAGGTTCAAAAGATGAAGATATCAAATCGGAAAATTTAATTCTTACATTACAAACGGATGATTCCGGTCATTTTCCGTCTGCTGAGACCGATGGAACTTATACCGATTCCCAAACACAAAAAAGAGTAATATTGCTGGCAGGAAGCTATCTTCTTAAAGAGGTAAGTGCCCCAACTACAGATTACACGATACTGACTGGTGCCATTCCATTTACGATCACAGACAAATCCAAAATGGTTACCTTTCACTATGAAGGAACGGGAGGCACATCAACCAATATAGATGCAACGGCTTCTTTCACAGAAAAGTTTTATAATGTGATACCAAGAGGCACTATATCATTCAAAAAAGTAGCATCCGATAATGATGAGACCGTTGTCCATGGGGCAGTATTTGGTTTGGTGTCTCAAAATCCAGGCGTGAATCACGGGAAAGTAGTTGCGTTTATCACCGAAGATGGTGGTGAGCAGAGCCACACAGGAACATATCGCTTGACGGAAACAACAGAGGAATTAAAAGTATTATTGCCACCGAAATATGCCTATGCAGGCTCGTGTGGAGTCATCCCTTATGTGCGGAAAGATTCGACTCCAAGTACGGTCTGTAAAGTGCTTCCGGGAACATATAAACTTGTGGAATTAAAGACCGGAGATGACTATGTATTACCAACAGGTGATGCAAATATCATTGTACCATCTTTGGTCGTAAAAGATGGGGAAAATACAGCGTTGGGAATTAATGGCCAAATTACGAATACCCTAAAGACGGCCGATATTACGATTCGCAAACAGATTGAGGACTTTGCGGTAGGCACCTATCAGAATTATACCCAGACTCCCGCAGACAAGTTTGAATTTACATTAACGGGAACAACCGTCAGTGGAACAACCATAAATCCTCAAATATATACAATTGGGGCAACCGGATTTTCATCTGGTGAAGTTAAGTTCACCAACATACCGGTTGGTCAGTATAAACTGAAGGAAACGAGCCATCCGGATAATTATTACGATATGAAACCGGTAGAGTTTTCCTTCAACGTACAGAATGACGGAACGGTTATAGCATCGCCAAGTGATGCTATGTTGAATTCATCATCATCTAATCCGAAGAACACATATTCAATTGGGAACCAAGTGAAACGAAATATTATTTACGGAAAAAAAGTAACCACGTTGGGAGGTGTGGAGTATCCGGTCAAGGGAGCCGTATTTGGCTTGTTTGACCCTTCAGGTCATGAACTTACAAGTGAAAACAGCGGTACCAGAGCCACCTCCGCAGCGGATGGAACATTCAAATTTGAGAATATTCCATGGTTAATGGATGTTAATACTGAGCGCTACTATATTAAAGAAGTGACAACACCGGATGGTTATGCAGTGAATTCAACACGGTACCCTATTACGGTAGCTGCGAAAGTGATGGATCAGAGCCAGACTTCTCCGGTAGAGATAACGCATCAAAATCCACTGCAAATCAATAATACATCGATTCCGATTGCGGTGAAATTAAAGAAAATCGACCAGAATGGTAATTCGGTTAAATTCAGTAAGATACCACTTACATTTACGCTGACCCAGATGGCGGATGGTCAAGACCCAGTCAGTGGATTTGCTGTAACTGCAAAGAATGCGGAGGATGGTTCGATTACATTTTCCAATCTTAGATATGGAAGTTATAAATTGACCGAATCGCTAAGCGATTATGTAATCGATGAGGAGACCGAATCGGCAGAGGTACGGATTGAACCGGGCACGAATGGGCAGACAAAAGTAACCATTACTTATAAGGGTAAGACGCAATCAATAGAGCAAAGCACATCCGTATCCGAATCGAATTGTTATGATTTTACACAGAAGAAAGATGTGGCAATGGTCAATGAAGTGAATTACGGACTGATTCAAATCAATAAAATCATAGGAAAGGTCAATCGTGACGGTACACTGACACCGGTAGAAGAGGCAGGAAAATCAAAACCACTGGCCGGAGTCCAATTTAAAGTTTATGTAGACAGCGAT
Organism: Clostridium sp.; assembly: GCA_036634775.1. Lineage (GTDB taxonomy): Bacteria > Bacillota > Clostridia > Lachnospirales > Lachnospiraceae > Otoolea. The sequence continues at coordinate 40,889 of JAVWRQ010000016.1, read as the reverse complement.
GAAGATGGTGCAGCGACACCAAGCGAATGTACCGATGATAAAGCGGTGCTGACCCTGGTTACAGATGCAGAGGGGCATTTTGCAGTGAATGAGAACCATCAATATATGAATGGTTCTCAGGTACAGGAGTATCGATTGCTCTATGGGGAACATTATTTGCTTCGCGAGATTTCTGCACCGGAAGGATATGCAGTATCCACTGCAATTTATCCATTTAATATGACCCGCCTTGCCAAAGTAGGTGAAACCATATATATGGGTGCAGATCCGGATGATAAGAATATTGATTTGGGGAGTCTTTCTTCGGGAAATGGCGATATCCGTGTATCATCGGAGCAAACCTGTGTATTTCCCAACGGAAGCCCTTACCGCGGCAAGATAGAACTGATGAAACTAGATCGGGAAGAACCGAAGCGACATCTATTGGGAGCAGAATTTGACGTTTATGCAACTATCATAGATAGAAAAATCGGCAGGTTGACCGATTTGGCGATCAAAGGAAGTTATCAATTGGTGCGGGGAGATACCGGATATACGACATATGACCCATCCGGACAGCCATATCTCCATGAAGAACAAGGGGAACTTATGCTTCTGCCGGGAAGTTATTATCTGGTAGAAACGAAAGCACCAACCGGATATATTCTTCCAAGCAGTGCAGAACGTTGGTATTTTGAATTGGAGAATAAACCGAACGAAGTGATTGGAAATACGGATTTAAGGGCAGACCAAACACCGCAGGCAACGGATAAAATATTGGATAATCAGATAGCCAAACATGAAGTTGCGATTCAAAAATACGTGCAGGAAAAACTTCATACAGTTACCTATCATACAGCGAATGCAGCGGATCATCTGACCGAGATTGAGTTTCTTTTAGAGGGCAAGACGATTAATCAGGAGAAATATGAGGTTCGAAAGAGTCTGTCTGCCGAAATGGATGCGGCAGGTACTGTCAGATTTGAAGATGTTCCTTCCGGAACCTATACCTTGACCGAGTTAAATATACCGAATCAATATGTGATACCGGCATCGATAACTGTAACGGTAGGAGTAGATGGGGTGACATATAATGACAGCGGGATTGCCAGTCAACCGGTACGCCTGAACAATGATTTGAAGCGTGGAGCGATACAGGGAATCAAGAAGAGCAACCGTGGTATTTTATTACCAGGAGCGGAAATTGGCTTATTCCCATCAACGACTACGGTATTTACAGAAGATAATCTATATTCCGGTTTAAAGTCGATCAGCAACAATGAGGGGATTTTTAGATTTGATCATATTTTATGTGGGGATTATCTGGTTGCTGAATTACAGGCACCGAATGGATATCGGTTGAATACGACCACCAGCTATCTGGTGCATATCACGGAACAGGGACAGGTGGTAACGATTGGAGATAAGAAGATCCAAAATGTGGGAACGAAACCGGTAGTTGAACCGGCAGTAGAGATTCTTATCATAAACGATAAGAAATCGTCTCATGGGGGAGACGACCCTACAACTTCTCCAACGAAACCGACTGAACCAACGCTTCCAACTGACCCGACGCAGCCAACGGCTCCAACGCTTCCGACTGACCCAACGGATCAGACAACACCGGAACTTCCGACGATTCCGGCCAATCCGACCGACCCGGCGAAACCGGATCTTCCACCGGGCACAATTGTAGAAATTCCGGATCCTGAGAATCCGGCGAGCCCCCCTCTGTATGTGGGACCATATGATCCGGATCATCGATACACCGGATTTCCACCGGGCGATTATGAGATGGTTACAATTAATTCAGAGGGTTCACCACTGGCAAAATTCTATTTTCATATTGATGAAAATGGTACTCCATTGGCAATTATTCCAAAAGTAGGTGACTCTTCTGTGCCGACAGCGGCACTGGCTGTGATTCTGATTGTATCATTAGCGGGAGTAGGGATTATATGGAAGCGGAAGAGAGAAGATAAGGAAAGTCATGAATAAGCATAGGACTGTGATTTTGAACTTGACGATGGCGCTGCTGCTTCTCATTGCATTGGGAAGCGGCACGGCATTAGTGATGAAGGAAATGGCTAAGAATCACAACTGCATCGAACTGGAATCACTGGCAGATGCAGTGAAGGAGGAAACGGTGGATTTATCGGAGGATCTGCGGGCATTGCGGCAGCAGCGGCTGGTCGGTTATGCAGAACTTCAAAAACAAAATCCGGATATGGCCGGTTGGCTCAGTGTTCCGGATACGAAGATCGACTATCCGGTGATGCAGTCGGTGAATCGACCGGACTTCTACCTGAACCATGATTTCAAAAAAGAAAAGAGCCATTATGGTGTGCCTTATATAGCAGAGCACTGTGACCTGCAGGGAACTAGCAGCAATATAGTCATCTATGGTCATCATATGAAAGACGGAAGTATGTTCACCGATTTGATGAAATACGAGCAGCAGTCTTTTTATGAGGCACATCCATTTATTTACTTTGATACGATGAAAGACACCGGAATCTACCGGGTAATCGGCGTACTGGAAGTGCCTGCAATCGAAAAAGAAGAGTCATTTTATAAGAAAATGGAGACAGAGAATCGGTTTGATTACAGTGGTTATATTGCAGAGGTCAAACGCCGTGCCCACTATGAGACCGGAGAAATAGCCGTATATGGTGAGCCACTATTGACACTGATTACCTGTGAATATACGGTAAAAGAGGGACGTTTTATCATAGTGGCCAAGAAGGTTCCTTCGGATTCATAGCCAGTCGGCTATTCTGGTATTCTCCTGAGAACGTGACATCCTGACTGAACCATTCCGGTGGTACAAAGGCAAGCGCTTCTTCTTCCGTGGGAAATTCCACTTCAGCTAAGACGAGTCCTTGGTATTCGCCCTCGAACACATCCAGTTCAATCGTGAGTGCGGTTCCCTCTATGGGAATCAGAAACCGTTTTTTTGTTAGAATGAGTCCATCTGCCTTTGATAATAGGTGTTCGTAAGAATCCTTTGTCAAAGGCAGATTGTATTCTTCCCGCACCATCAGTCCTTTGGATTTATAAGTCAGATAGAAATGCTCATCTTCTCTGCGGACACGGACGACGGGAGCGGTAGAAAGATATCCCTGTTCTATCCTATGAAACGGGTAATCGGTATAATTGACCGGCAGACATTCTATAAAGTATTTTCTCTCAATTTCCATAGCTGTAATTCCTCCTCGCATCATAAACTCGTATTAAAAGTATATATCATTTGCTAATCTTATGCTATAATAAATGCAATTAATTAGGAAAAAGGGGGAAATGCACAGATGTGGAAAATCGGTGAAGTAAAACGTGCCGGATGGCAGAATGTAAAAAAATATTATTGGCCGGCGCTTGTGGTGACGATGATTACGGCTTTTTTAAGTCAGGGTGCTAGCGGAAGTACCGGAGGTGCAGCCGGTGTGAAAGCCAGTCGAAGTGACAACATAATGAACCAGATTACTGCGATACCATCGGAGACCAGACAGTGGATATACCTTACTGTCTTGGGTGTGATACTTACGATTGGACTGATTGCTCTCATACTGAAGATATTTATTGGCAATCCCATGATTGTTGGCAAAGACCGATTCTTTATGGAAAGCCGCAGTCTGGGCAGTTCAGCGGGGATTGGCAAGATGGCCTGGGTATTTGGCAGCGGTCATTATCTGAACGTGGTAAAAATCATGTTCTTACGAGATTTGTTCGTCAGTTTGTGGACCTTGCTGTTGGTTATTCCGGGAATTATAAAAGCTTATGAATACACGATGATTCCATACATTCTTTCAGAAAATCCGGAAGCGGATTCCAAAGATGTGTTCGCACTTACGAAAGATATGATGACGAATCAAAAATTTCAGGTATTTTTATTAGAACTCTCATTCTTTGGGTGGTATATCCTGGGCGCTCTTTGCTGCTGCGTGGGAGGCATTTTCGTAGAACCGTATTTCGAGGCATCGATAGCGGAGGTATACAGTCACATGAGAGGGAAGATAAACGGATTCCCATTTAATGGATACGGAGTGCCTGAAGAAGTAGTCTATCAGGATGATGACAGGGACGGAGACGAGAGATCATGACAGAAGTATATGCATTTTTAGCGGATGGTTTAGAAGAAGTGGAGTGTCTGGCAGTAGCGGATGTGCTGATTCGGGGTGGGGTGAATGTGACGCTTGTATCGATTGGAGAGCGAAGAGATGTAAGCGGTTCACACGGATTTCGCATCATGGCGAATAAGAAGATCGATGAAGTGAATCTGGAAGAGACAGACCTGCTCTTTCTTCCGGGCGGTATGCCGGGGACGAAGAAACTGGGGGAATGCAAAGTACTTTGCGATGGACTGTTGAAAGCCAATCAGAGAGGAAAGCGAATCGCTGCGATTTGCGCCGCTCCCGGCTTATTAGGTGATTTGGGCATTCTGGAGAGTAGGAAGGCAACCTGTTATCCGGGATTTGAAGACCGATTGACCGGCGCCGAATATACGAGTACCGGAGTCGTGACCGATCAGAATATAACAACGGCCAGAGGTTTGGGCTATGCGCTAGATCTGGGGATTGAACTTTTGCGTATCTTAAAGAACGATGAAACTGCACTGCGTGTCAAGCAGTCCATTCAGTATGACCAACATTAAAATTAGAAAAAACGGGAAAAATCAAGAGTTTTTCTCGTTTTTTTATTATTTTGTACTGGCTTTTACCATATGGATATGATATAATGCTATCTTGAAGTGTAACGCCTACGGGTATGGCGATTCACATATATTAGCAAGGAGGAACCCTTATAATGAGTTTACAGTTAGAAAAATTAGAAAAGAACATGGCAAAACTTACGATTGAAGTTTCTGCTGAGGAATTTGACAAGGCAATTACAGCTGCCTACAATCACGATAAAGGCAAGTTTAACATCCCGGGTTTTAGAAAAGGAAAAGCACCACAGGCTATGATCGAGAAGATGTATGGCGCAGGCATTTTTTATGAGGATGCAGCGAATTCATTGATTGATGAGAATTATCCAAAAGCAGTTGAAGAATGTGAAGAAGAGATTGTTTCCTCTCCTCGGATTGAGGTAGAACAGATTGAAAAAGGAAAACCATTTATTTTCACAGCCGAAGTTGCATTGAAACCGGAAGTCACCTTAGGTGAGTACAAGGGAATCGAAGTAAAGAAGGCAGATGCTGTTGTTACAGACGCTGACGTAGATGAAGAAATCAAAGCTGCACAGATTAAGAATGGCAGACTGGTTTCCGTAGAAGACAGAGGGATTGCAGACAACGATCAGACGATTATTGATTTCAAGGGCTTTATCGATGGCCAACCGTTTGACGGCGGTGAAGGCAACGACTATCCACTGGTTATCGGTTCACACTCTTTCATCGATACATTTGAAGAGCAGTTGATCGGTAAGAAGGTAGGCGAGACCTGCGAGATCGATGTAACATTCCCTGAAGAATACCACGCACCTGAATTAGCCGGTAAACCAACGAAGTTCGAAGTTACCGTTAAGGAAATCAAAGTAAATGAACTTCCTGAATTAAATGATGAATTTGCAAGCGAAGTTTCTGATTTTGAGACATTTGCTGAATATAAAGATGATGTCAGGGCAAAACTTCAGGATAAGAAGAACAGAGAAGCAGCAACCGAGAACGAGAATAACGTAATCGATAAAGTAGTAGAGAACGCTTCTATGGATATCCCACAGGCGATGGTTGACTTACAGACCCGTAACATGCTGGAAGACTATGCTCGCAGATTACAGAGCCAGGGACTGAATATCAACGACTATATGAAGTATACAGGCTTGACCGTCGATAAATTAAAAGAACAGATGGAACCACAGGCACTCCGCCGCATCAAGACAAGACTTGTACTTGAGAAGATTGTAGCAGCAGAGAACGTAGAGGTTTCAGAAGAGACAATTGAACATCAGATCGATAGTATGGCGGCATCTTATAAGATGGAACCGGACAAATTAAGAGATATGATGGGAGAACCGGAAAGAGAACAGTTAAAACAAGACTTAAAGGTTCAGGAAGCAGTAGACTTACTGGTATCCGAAGCAAAGTTAGTTTAAACCAAAGATAAACACGTAGTACAGATTCTTACCGGAAGATATTTTTTTGGTAAGAATCTGCTTTTTGCAGAAAAGGAGATATTCTATGAGTTTAGTACCTTATGTCATCGAGTCCACCAGTCGTGGAGAGCGTTCCTATGATATCTTTTCCAGGCTGTTAAAGGAAAGAATTATATTTTTGGGCGAGGAAGTAAATGATACATCCGCAAGCCTTATTGTAGCACAGCTCTTATTCTTAGAGTCGGAAGATACCAGCAAAGATATTCATCTGTATATTAATAGTCCGGGCGGTTCTGTAACTGCCGGTATGGCTATTTATGATACGATGAACTATATCAAATGTGATGTTTCTACCATGTGTATCGGCATGGCAGCCAGTATGGGTGCCTTTTTACTGGCAGGCGGTGCCAAGGGAAAGCGTTTTGCACTTCCTAATGCAGATGTTATGATTCATCAGCCTTCCGGCGGTGCACAGGGTCAGGCAACTGAGATTCAGATCGTTGCTGAGAAGATTCTGCAGACAAAGAAGAGACTGAATGAGATTCTGGCAGCTAACACAGGTCAGCCATATGAAGTGATCGAGCGCGATACAGACAGAGATAATTATATGACAGCGCAGGAAGCGATGGAGTATGGTTTGATTGATCATGTGGTTACGAGCCGTTAATTATGAAAGAGAATTGAGGTGGGTATATGCCAAGCAGAACCGATGATAAGATTAAATGCTCATTTTGCGGCAAAACCCAGGACCAGGTCAGAAAATTAATTGCCGGTTCTGATAATGTCTATATTTGTGACGATTGTATTGAGTTATGTGCGGAGATTCTGGAAGAAGAATTTTCCGGACAGGACGAAAAGGGACCGGACTTCAGCGACATTAATCTGTTGACACCAAAGGAAATCAAGGAATTCTTAGATGACTATGTGGTAGGACAGGATACTGCGAAGAAGGTATTGTCCGTAGCAGTGTATAATCACTACAAAAGAATTACATCCAAAGGAAATCAAGGTATAGAACTGCAGAAGAGCAATATTCTGATGCTGGGGCCGACCGGTTCCGGTAAGACTTATCTGGCACAGACGCTGGCTAAGATTTTGAATGTACCTTTTGCGATTGCAGACGCAACGACACTTACCGAGGCAGGATATGTAGGTGAGGATGTAGAGAATATTCTTTTGAAGATTATTCAGGCAGCTGATTTTGATATCAGCAGAGCCGAATACGGAATTGTCTATATTGATGAGATTGATAAGATAACAAAGAAGTCAGAGAACGTATCCATTACCAGAGATGTATCAGGCGAAGGTGTTCAGCAAGCTCTGCTTAAGATATTAGAAGGCACGGTAGCCAGTGTGCCTCCACAAGGCGGAAGAAAACACCCACAGCAGGATTTATTGCAGATCGATACCACAAATATCCTATTCATCTGCGGCGGTGCATTTGATGGATTAGAGAAGATTGTAGAGAACCGTTTGGGCGCAGGCTCGATTGGTTTTAATGTAGAAATCGCAGAAAAGCAAGAAACGATGATTGATGAGCTTTTAAAGCAGGTGATGCCTCAGGATTTGACCAAATTCGGTCTGATTCCGGAGTTCATCGGACGTGTTCCGGTAACTGTTGCCTTACAGTCATTGACAGAAGATGCTTTGGTGAAGATTCTTTCTGAACCGAAGAACGCAATTACAAAGCAGTATCAGACCCTGTTTGACCTGGATGGTGTAAAACTGGAATTCACCGAAGATGCTTTGACGGCGATTGCACGTATGGCAGTCGCTCAGAAGACAGGAGCCAGAGGTCTGCGCTCGATTATGGAATCCATTATGATGGATATTATGTATGAGATTCCATCGGACAGCCGTATCGGTATCTGCACCATTACCGGCGATGTGGTAGATGGAAAGACCACTCCGGAACTGGTGTACCGGGATAATGCAGTACCCCGTAAGTCTTTTATCGGACGGGAAAAAAAGGATAAAGCCGGAGAGATTGCTTAAACCGACCATATTCCAAAGCGCGGAGTGCGCATCTACAGCGGAGCGTTTGTATGTAATAGGAGCACTTTCCTATTGCATAAGAAAAGAGGGGTTTGTGAGATGAAGCGTTTCATTTTACAGACCCTTTTTTGTAATCAGGAGGCAAGAGACAGAAGATGAAAGAAAAGAAAATTACAATGCCTGCAATTGCTTTGCGCGGTCTTACGATATTGCCGCAGGTGACGATTAATTTTGATATAGTAAGATCCCAATCGATTGCTGCAGTAGAAGAAGCGATGGTGGGAGACCAGAAGGTTTTTTTGGTTACTCAGATTAAATCAGATGAGATGGAACCGACGATTGCAGACGTTTATCATATAGGAACCATTGGTTTTGTCAAGCAACTGGTAAAGATGCCGGGAGGCATGGTTCGGGTTACGGTAGAAGGCATGGATCGGGCAGAACTGCTGGATATGGAGACAGACGGCGATTTTTTCCTTGCCGAAGTAACGGTGCTGGAATTGTCGGAAGATGACTGTAATGCAGTTGAGAAAGAGGCGATGAGTCGGATCGTAAAGGAAAAATTAGAAGAATACGGACGGATGAATGCTTCTGCCGCTAAGGAATTTCTTCCGAATGTCTTGTCTGCGCCTTCTTTGGAAGAACTTTTAAAATTAATAGCGGCAGAGTTTCCTTGGAATTACACCTCCAGACAGCAGATATTAGAGTGTAATACAGTTACAGAATTATATGAGATGATATTGAAACTTCTTCTTTCAGAACTGGAGATCTATAGAGTTCAAAAAGAATTTCAGATTAAAGTCAAAGCAGCCGTGGATAAGAACCAAAAAGAATATATTCTAAGGGAACAGATGAGGGTTATCCGAGCAGAACTGGGCGATGATAATCCTGTTTCGGATGCAGATGAATGGAAAAAACAGTTAAAGAGCCTAAAGGCCGATAAAGAAATCAAAGACCGTATTTTAAAAGAAATCAATCGTTTTCAAGCGATGCCGGCGGGCAGCCAGGATGCGAATGTACTCAGGACTTATGTGGAGACGGTACTGGAACTGCCTTGGAATAAGGTTTCAAAAGATAATAATGATATCAAACATGCCGAGAAGGTGTTAAATGAAGACCACTACGGTCTGGAACAGGTGAAGGAGCGAATTCTGGAGTATCTGGCGGTTCGAATCCTCACGAAGAAAGGCACCAGCCCCATTATCTGCCTTGTGGGACCTCCGGGAACCGGTAAGACATCGATTGCCCGTTCAGTAGCCAGAGCGTTGGATAAGAAGTATATTCGCATTAGTCTGGGTGGCGTGCATGATGAAGCGGAGATTCGCGGTCATCGAAAGACTTATGTGGGAGCCATGCCGGGTCGAATCGTAGAGGGACTGAAACAGGCCGGTGTCAGCAATCCGCTGATGTTGTTAGATGAAGTCGACAAGATCAGTAAGGATTACAAGGGCGATACATCGTCCGCTCTGCTGGAAGTGCTGGATAGTGAACAGAATGTCAAGTTCAGGGATCACTATATAGAGATGCCGATTAACCTTTCCGAAGTTCTGATCATCGCTACGGCCAATACCACACAGACGATTCCGGAACCGCTATTAGACCGCATGGAAGTGATTGAAGTCAGCAGCTATACGGAGAATGAGAAGTTCCATATCGGGAAGAATTATCTGATTCACAAGCAGATGGAGCGCAACGGGTTGACGAATAAACTTCTGACAATCACAGACGGAGCGCTGAAACGCATGATTCACAACTATACGAGAGAAGCCGGAGTCCGGAATCTGGAACGCCGCATAGGGGATATCTGCCGCAAGTCGGCCAGAGAGATTCTGGAAGGTAAGAAGACTTCGATCTGTGTGACAGAACGAGGCCTGGAGCGGTATTTGGGTCGAGAGAAGATTTTCTTTGAAGATGCGAATAAAGAGGATCAGATCGGTATCGTAAGAGGACTGGCATGGACCAGTGTCGGTGGAGATACCTTGCAGATCGAGGTAAATGTCATGCCGGGAACCGGGGATCTGCAGATGACAGGACAGCTGGGAGATGTGATGAAGGAATCAGCACAGACGGCACTTACCTTTGTTCGTTCCATTGCATCGGTCAAATATTCGGTTGCAGAAGATTATTTTGAAAAACATGATTTACATATTCATATTCCTGAAGGTGCAGTGCCAAAAGATGGACCATCTGCCGGCATTACCATGGCTACGGCTATGCTTTCTGCGATTACAGAACATCCGGTCTTTGCAAAAGTGGCGATGACAGGGGAGATTACACTGCGCGGACGTGTACTTCCAATCGGTGGTCTGAAAGAAAAACTTTTGGCAGCGAAGATGGCACATATTGAGAAAGTTCTGGTGCCGGCAGCGAATCAGCCGGATGTGGAAGAACTGTCCAAGGAAATCACAAGGGGAATGGATATTATATTTGTAAATGATATGGAAGAGGTCATTGACCGAGCATTTGCGTAAGAAGAGAGACCCATAGAATGGGGAGGAAGAAAATGATTATAAAAAAAGTGGATTTGGAAACAGTATGTGGAATTACCAGTACATTGCCGGAGAATACACAACCGGAATTTGCATTTGCCGGTAAATCAAACGTGGGAAAGTCTTCACTGATTAATGGATTGATGAATCGGAAGTCTTATGCACGTACATCGGCTCAGCCGGGCAAGACCCAGACGATTAATTTTTATCATATTAATGATGCGTTTTATTATGTGGATCTTCCGGGTTACGGATATGCGAGAGCAAATATCGAAGTGAAGGCAAAATGGGGGCGGATGATTGAGAATTATCTTCATCAGACGCATCAGTTAAAATGTGTCTTTCTTTTACTGGACATTCGCCATGAGCCATCGGAGAATGACAGGATTATGTATGACTGGGTTGTCTCTCAGGGATATCAGCCGGTCATCATAGCAACGAAGGCCGATAAAATCAAAAGAAGCCAGCTGCAAAAACAGCTTAAGGTGCTGCGTGTCGGTCTGAATGTGGGGATGGATGTAGTGATGATTCCATTCTCAGCAGAAACGAAACAGGGACGGGACGAGATATTAGACTATATTGACAAATTAGTCAGTGATGTGGATGAACCGACTGATTCTATCTAAAAATCAGCCGGTTGATTTGTCCGATGATGAAATCATAGATATTCGTGATGAAATCCATAGAGCAAAAGAGTACTAATAAGAACGCAAAGATGCACATGCCCAGGAGATTGGTCCATATGGAAACAGTCACCGGGATGAAACCGGCCAGTACCAGATAGAGGGCGGGTGCAGCAAAAGAGGAACCTGCATATACGAGAAGCGCATGTTTGCCGACTCGTGAGAAGCAGGTCTTTTTTGTTGAAAATAGGTTGATCAGTGCGGCAATCATGAGGACTGCGATGCAGTAGAACAAGATCCGATACAGGATTCCCATCATTGGCTCTAAGCCCACATCTGCATAAGTGAAACGTACATTTCTAAAGTTGTATGGAAGAATCACAGCGGGAATGACGGCGGCCGCCATAATCAGGCAGGAAATCACTTTTGGTACGGCCCGAATCCGTGCCACATGTTCTGGCGTACAGTAAGAACCCAGGACAAAGAAAATCAACAGGGAAAAACAGGCGCCCAAGCCGATGTGAAATGCCCGGTCAAAGACCAGACTGACAGCCAGTCCTGCCAGAGCAGAAAAACAGATCGGATGTCTCAATGACTGAATATCTTTTATAAATACTTTCCAGATAAAGACGCACAATAAATAATAGAGTGGACTGGTGGGTAGTAAAATCGATGGTTTAAATACATCGGTGTTATAGTTGGCCAGACCCATCTTCATGAAAAAAAGTGCTGTGGCAATATAAAGAATCTGCCAGAACACATAGGGAACCAATACTTTTTTGACCGCTGTTTCTCGGGATTTTTCGATATTCTTAGAAAAATATCCGGTGACAAAGGCGAACATGGGCATATGAAACAGATAAATATACTGCATGAGATAGCGGTATAGGCTGTGCTCACTGACAATGAACGGATCCAGGATATGACCGATGACCACCAGAAACAGCATGACCGCTTTGATATTATCGAACAGGTAATCCCGTGTTTGCTCAGATCGTTGTGTCATGGTGTGTTCCATCCCGGTGTGTCATATCCTGATTTACTTTATCTCCCAATTCTTTTATCTTGAGTTTTAGAAATTGTTTGGATACCTGGTAAGCTAATACGATAATCAAAATAGGGAGAACAAAGAGCAGAATCCACTTAATCCTGAGCAGCTGATATCTTCGTTTAAAATGTCTGATGTCTTTTTCTATATCTTTATTTATCTTTGTAAACATCGGAATCCTCCTTTCTATTCGATCAATCCAGCGGTTCATCGCTCATCAATGACCGCATGATATATGAATAAATCTCCTGACTCTTGTCTTTCCAATGGTCGCACATGATCTCGGCCTGTTCTTTATCCGGAACGGTCACATCTATGTTCACCAACACTGATTTCCCTTCGCGGACTTCACAATGAACCACATAATCCTGATTGGTGGACTTGTAATAATCGGAGACCATGCCGACTTCGTTACGCATCCGAAACCGGTTTTCTTTTAAATACTGATCCATGTCTTCAATGATGGCAGGTGATATCTTCGTAGAAAAGAACTCCAGAGTTTCTTCGCCGTCTCTGCTGATCTCATAGCGGGAACTGTTATGCAGTGTTTCCATCTTAATGAGACCGGCTTCCAGAAGTTCGTTGAGAGCCTGTTGGAGGGTAAAATAAGTGGTATATTCCCGCTCTAGAAAAAAATTGGAGAGCTGGGCATTCGTCAGTGGAAAATTCACCTGCTTGAGCATATAAAGATTCATTAGTTTATACAAAGTCATCGGTTCGGACAGCATAGGAAAGACTCCTTTGGTCATTTATTTGATATGTTCTTTGACAGCGTTGCTGACTACATCAGCTACCCGTGGATCAAAAGCAGCCGGAAGTATATTCTCATCGTTTAATTCATCTGCTGCTACAAGGCCGGCGATGGCTTCGGCAGCTGCCAGTTTCATCTCTTCCGTAATCGCAGTGGCACGGCCTTCCAGTGCCCCCTTAAAGATACCCGGGAATATCAGTACGTTATTCACCTGGTTGGGGAAATCAGAGCGACCTGTTCCGATGACTTTAGCACCGGCTTCTTTGGCCAGATCGGGCATGATCTCGGGAACCGGATTAGCCATAGCAAATAGAATGGAATCTTTGTTCATCGATGAGACCATCTCGGCAGATACGATGCCGGGAGCGGAAACACCGACGAAGATATCGGCTCCTTTTAGGGCATCGGCCAGAGAACCGGTCTTATGCTCCAGATTCGTGACTTCTACCATCTTCTCCTGCATCCAATTCAAGTGTTCCATACCTTTAGAAAGCATACCCACTTTATCACACAAAGTCACATGTAAAAACCCATAAGTTAAAAGAAGTTTAGATATGGCAATTCCTGCGCTGCCAGCGCCATTCACTACGACGTTACATGTTTCCTTTTTCTTTCCGGTGACTGTTAAGGCATTAATAATCCCTGCCAGTACTACGATAGCCGTGCCGTGCTGATCATCGTGAAACACGGGAATCGAAAGTAGCTTTTTTAAACGTTCTTCGATTTCAAAACAGCGGGGAGCGGATATATCTTCTAAATTAATTCCTCCAAACGCCGGAGCAATGCGAACGACTGTCTCGATGATCTCTTCGGTATCCTGTGTATCCAGACAAATGGGAAATGCATTTACACCGCCAAATTCTTTGAATAATACTGCTTTGCCTTCCATGACTGGCATAGCAGCTAAAGGACCGATATTACCCAACCCAAGGACGGCACTTCCATCGGATACAACCGCTACGGTATTGGATTTGATCGTATATTTATATGCCGCTTCTGGGTCGGCTGCGATTACTTTGCATGGTTCTGCCACGCCGGGAGTATAGGCCAGTGCTAAATCTTCTCTGGTTTTAATCGGGACTTTGGAAACGGTTTCCAGTTTTCCTCTCCATTCTTCATGGAGCATTAATGCTTTTTCGCTATTTGTCATCTTGTTTATCCCCTTTTTTAGAATCTACCCCTATCATATCAAGTTTATTTTCGTAAATCAAGATGATTGAAAATAATTCCTCAATAATGTCAGAAATAGTCGATTTTTGTAGTGTAAATGTTTGGAAAGTGTGGTAGAATAATAGCAACGAGACTGATAGTAGGTGGTAACATGAAAGAACGCATTAATCGTCTGGCAAAAGGAATTATTGATTCGGAATTTCCAAAGATTGTCTGGTCACCGGACACAATTGAAGAGACCATAAGAATCAACACCATTGCAAGACGGGAGATTTTTGTTGGCAGCGAGAATGGTTTAAACGTCAAAGGACTGATCTATTCCTCTAATGCACGTATTCGTATTCCTCATGATAACAACGCCTTCGGTGGCCTTAGAAACCATATTGTTTATGAAGTGGATACCTCTTTTTTATCATCAGGCGATGAGATTAGGGGGTCTTTTTATCTGGTGACTAATTGTGGGGAAAAAGAAATTCCCTATATTTTTCATCTGGATCTGGCGGCATCGGGGAAGCTCCTAGGGGAACTTAACACAGTTGAAGATTTTTTGAGGATCGCGGAGCATGATATGGATACAGCTCTGCGCCTTTTAGAGTATCAGGATTTTACAGAGGCACCCTTTATGCAGGATATGCATATAAGGGCTATTTATGATGGACTCAAGAGTCATGGCAGCCGGCAGAACTTTATGGAAGAGTTCCTTGTGGCTTTAGGGGTTAAAAACCCGATTCGCCTGATGATTGAAAAGGATAAAAGGGTATATGAAGACCCGGTCGGCCATATGGAAGACTTTATTACCGTGCGTACAGATACCTGGGGATATCTGTACATGGAATTATCGGCAGATGGCGATTTTATTCATTTGCCTAAAAAGAGTGCGACGCAGGTGGATTTTACCGATGGGGTATTTAAAATCCCATTTAATATTTTATCTGAACGACTGCATTCCGGACGAAACTTTGGCGTAATCATCATTACAACGACGAGAAGTGTTACTAGGATTCCCATCGAAGTTTCGGTGGAAGGGGAAGAGCGGGACTCGGAAGAGACTTCTTTTAAAGAAGAGATGGGACATTACCTGGAACTTCGGTTAGATTATGACAGTGGCACTTATGAGGACGCTCTTATTCTGAATCAGATGCAGCGGGGACTGGATTTGATGAAGATGACTTATGACGATCCGATCTTACTACTTCTGCAGGCAGAGATATATATCCAGACGGGGCGGAATGATAAAGCCAATCAGATTCTGGATGAATATAAAGAAAAGAAGAGTGTAGATAACCGCGAACGGAAAGAAATGCACTGCTTTTATGAATATCTGCAGCTGTTGATTTCAGATAATCCGGAGCAGAGGGATTCTTTAATTCGCCTTCTTCAAAAGTCCTGCTCTGCGGGGAACCACAGCAATAGTGACTTTATGTTGTATCTCTTGCATTTGAGGATAAATAAAGATTTATTTGACAATCCGACCACGGTGTTAATCAGCATGGAACAGGAGTTTAAAGACGGATGTCACAGTCCATTTCTTTATATGGAGTGTTTGAAACTTTTAGAGAAATCACCCGATTTGCTGAGAAACTTTGGCGGTCTGGAAGCACAGACACTTTATTTTGGCGCGAAGCGGGGAATATTAGGAAAAGAACTGGCTATCTTGGCGGCCAAAGCGATTAATCACACAAAAACCTTTAAAAAGATGTATCTGCGTTTGTTATGGGCGATTTATGAGAAATATCCGGAAGTAGAGGTTTTGACTTTTATCTGTACGATGATGATTCGAGGCGATTGCCGGGACAGTAGTTTCTTTCTGTGGTATGAAAAAGGGGTCAAAGAAGAAGTCAGCCTGACCAGACTGAATGAATACTATCTGTATTCTTTACCGGAGGATTATCATAAACTTCTTCCCAAGCAGATTCTTCTTTACTTTTCTTATGTCAGTGAATTGGATTATAACAGTCGTTCGGTACTGTACGAGAATATCCTGACCTATGAGAATAAAGATTCTGATATATATAAACTGTATGAGCGCGATATAGAGAAATTTGCGATGGAGCAGTTATTTGCGGGGCGTATTAATCGTCGATTAGCTGTGATTTATAAGCATATGCTTTATAAAGAACTGATTGATCCACAGATTGCTAAGACATTGCCTTCGATTTTAAAATCAAACCGCATTGTGTGTCATGATGACTCCATGCGCTATGTTATTGTTCGGCACGAGGAGTTGACTACAGAAGATGCCTATCCGCTGCAGTCACAAATTGCTTATGTACCGTTGTTTTCAGAGCGGGATGTCATCCAATTTCAAGACACCTATGGCAACCGCTATATGAATATTAAGTATGACAAATTGCCTGCGATGGAACATGTGGATGGCTTACTGGAACAGTGCTTTTCTGTGTATCCGGAATATCCTATGTTATTTGTCAATGCCTGCTACGATGTGATGGAGAAAGATCAGATGACTGAATCGGATGCGCTTCTCCTGGAACGAGCAGATGAAAAGATGAATCTTCATCCCTTATTTCGCAAGAAATTGACATTAGCGATGGTACATTTCTACAAACAGCGGGCAGATGCGAATTCAGAGGATGAACGAAGTGAAAGCATGGTCTACCTTCTTTCTGTGAATAAAGATTATTTATCGGCAAAAGAACGAAGTGGTGTGTGCGAGACACTGATCAGGCAAAACTACTATACAGAAGCATATAATATGATTTGTCGATATGGTGCGGAAGAGATTTCTACCAAACAACTGCTGAAACTCTGTACAAAGATGGTACTGCAGAAATTGTTTGATGAGGATGACGAATTACTTCATATGACCTATCGAGTATTTTCCGAATCAAAGAATGACAGTGTTATTTTGGATTACTTATGTGAACATTTTAATGGAACCGTAGACCAGATGTACGGTGTACTGATTCAGGCAATCAAAGAGCACGTGGAGACCTACGATTTGGAAGAACGTCTGCTGGCGCAGATGCTTTTTACCGGAGATACGGAGCGAATGGACAAGGTATTTGACCTCTATGCCTCTCGTAAGAAAACAAATGAAAGTATTGTAAAGGCATATTTTACGATTAAAAGTATGGAATATTTTATGGACGAGAAGACCACAGAGGATAAAGTGTTCGCTTATCTGGAGGGAGCTGTGAACGGAAGCTCGGATAAGGATAAGGTAGCGGATATTTATCTGCTGGCACTTACGAAGTTTTATTCTACGCTGTCGGAATTGACCGATGAGCAGAAGAATCTGTGTCAGACGGTGGTTGATGTGCTGATCGAGGCAGGGATGATTTTTTCTTATTTTAAAGAACTGGCTAAGTTCATTATCATTCCCGGTAATATTCTGGACAAGGAGATTATTGAATACCATGGCAAGAAAGATGTAAAACCGTATCTTCAGCTGCGAATTCTGCCGGAAGAGGAAGAATTTCATTTTGAGGAGATGCGGTCCATCTATAAAGGAATCTACATTCGAGAGAAAGTCCTCTTTGAGGGCGAGATTATGGAATATCGAATTGAAGAGGAAACGGGTGGAAAAACAGTGATTCGATCTGAAGGAAGTGTTTCCTGTAAGGAAATCGTGACCAGAGCACCGGGAAATCGTTTTGCCTGCCTCAATGAGATGAGCCTTAGTTTGGATGTGAAAAATGAAAATGCCCTTCTGGAAAAGATGGAGGAGTATCTGGAGCAGGATGCAGTAGTGAATACACTATTTACACTGCAGTAGTGAGTTGTCTATTTGAAAGGAACTTGTTGTACTATGGATGGACTTGTAATCGGAATCGATTTGTGTGATTCTTACACGCATATATCCTGTATGGAGCCGGATCGTACTTGGGTCATTCCTACCGTTGTCTGTAAAAACAAAAAAAACGATGACTGGTACGTGGATGAGGAAGCCTATGCCCATACGCTGATTGGCGATGGGATTATGGAGGATAAGCTTTTGTCTCAGACACTGAAAGATGGGACAGCTACCATATGTGGAGTGAAATATGAGGGGCTCTATCTTCTTAAGATGTTTTTGGAAAAAGCGTTGGAGCTTCCGCAGCGAGCTTCTGCAGATAAAAAAATTGCTCAACTGACGATTGCCATCCGAAATTCGGATATAAAGCTGATGGACGGTCTTTTGTATTGCGCAGATTATTTGAACATTCCCAGAAAACGGGTTCATATTATTAGTCACACGGAAAGTTTTATATATTATGTGATGAGCCAGAAGCGAGAGGTCTGGAGCAATCAGGTCGGTATGTTTGACCTGTCTGATGATGCCATGCGTTATTATGAGTTGAAAGTACAGAGAGGAGCTCATAAACTTCAGGTGGCGGCCGAATATGAGAATTTGGATGAAGGTTTTCACTTGGATGTATTGGATAGTGCCGCCGGAGCGAAACTGGCGGATCGGATTCTTTGTTCCTGCGCCGATCGAATCCTGCAAAAACGTCTTTTTTCTGCCATTGTACTGACCGGCAAAGGATTTGAGAATACAGACTGGGCACCGGAGTTCATGAAACAGATCTGCAGCCGTCGTCGGGTCTTTACCGAGAAGAGCTTATTTGCAAAAGGAGCATTATTTAAAGCGAACGACTATCTCCAAGAGAAGACATCCTATCCTTTTGCCTGTGTCTGCGAAGGTCGTTTGAAAAGCACCATTTCTATAAAGGCATTCAATCGTGACAAAGAAGGTCCACTTGTTCTGGCAGAGGCCGGTGATAGTTGGTACGAAGCTAAGAGCACGGTGGATTTTATTTTAAGTGGGGGAAAAGAAGTGGAATTAACGATTACACCATCGGATCCCAAGAAAAAGAAGATCGTAAAGATTGAATTGGACAACTTTCCGGATCGTCCGGAACGCACCACCAGGATTCGGTTGTCGATTGGATTCTCAGACGAAAGAACGATGGTGATATCGATAAAAGACAAAGGATTCGGAGAGATTTTTCCCGCGACTGATGCGGCGATTAAACAAGAGGTTACGCTATGAGCTTGATTTTGTGTAGGCAGGAGCCGTGTAAACATCCTTATTATATTGAGCGTTTGGGACTTCATATCAGTTCGTCCCAGGAGCTCTGCTATGTGCTGTATAATAATCCTTTGCTGATTATGGATGGGTTTATTAATAATCCTCTGATTTATTTTATTCGGGAAGAATTGGCGATGCCATTCTTAGCCGGTAAGTTGGAAACTTGGAAAAAGAGCGGAGAAGATACAGATGAGATGATTTTTATCATTTTACAGGAATGCTGTTATTATACTTCCAAAGAAATCACGAAGTTTCGTCAGCTTATTTCGGCATACCGCAGGATGAGCCCGCCGGAATTCACCAAAGAAACGGCAGATTACTACTTTTCTCTGAAACAATACGGAACCGCCGTTACATATTATGAAAAAATACTGGAAGACTGGCGGCTTAAATCCTTAAGTGATGAATTCACTGCCAAGGTGTGGAATAATATCGGTGCTGCTTACGCCGGTATTTTCTGGTTTGAGAAAGCACTGTCTGCTTATGATATGTCCTATAATTTTAAAAAAAGTTTGGATACATTAAAGCGAATCTATCAGATCAGCCTTCTCAATCCGGAATTGTCTCTTAAAGAACGGTATCGAACCCTGATTACAGATTCTCAGAAAGAAAACTGGGCAAAAGAATTGCAGGAAACAAAAGAGAAAGCCAAAGAGCAAAATACCGTAAAAGAGGTCGAAGAACTTTTTAATAAAGATTCGATTAAACGGATCACAGGCGCGGGAGAACTGTTGGGAAAGTGGAAGCAGGAGTATCGCAAGATGATATAAAAGGTAAAAACATCAAAGAAAAAGCATAATTATTGAGGAAATATTGGTTTTATGCTAAACTTAATCCAATGACAAATATTTGGAGGGGGAGTAAATAGATGGAGAAAGAATTACTCTCAAAGGTAAAGCTTTCAGAAATAGAAAAGAATCTGACAATTTTGTCTATGCCAATTGGTTTTATGATTGTAACGGCATACCCAGATTTTGATATTCTTTATGTAAATGATATATTTGTAAAGATGTTGGATTTTAGTGATTCAGAGGAATTTATCCGAACATTTTCTTCATCCGCTTGGAACTATGTGCATCCCGATGATATGCAGATGATTAAAGAAGAGGCCAAAACGCAGAATGGTATGAGCCAATCCTATGAGGTTTCTTATCGTGCTCGCAAAAAAGATGGCAGCTACATCTGGGTGAATCAACACTCCAAACATTCTTTTGATGCAAATGGAGATGAACTGATTTTTGCATACTATACGGATATCACAGCTCGGAAAAAGATGGAGGATAACCTTCGCGATAGTGAAATTCGCTATGAGACAGCGGTAAAAGCTTCAAATATTAATATTTGGGAATATGATTTAGATGCCGATACCGTTACAATTTATTCTAATTCACCGAGAACCGATGTAAACCGAACCACGATTGAACACTATGTCAGTGACACAATCGATAGTGGCGTCCTCCGCGAAGACAGTGTAAAACCATTTCTGGAACTATTTGAAAAACTAAAAAAGGGTGAAAAAGAAGCGACCGCAGATATCTGGTTTCGAGAAGCGGATCGGATTGGATATTGGTGCGAGCGAATCACTTATACGGGCATTACCGGAGACGGAAGAACGAGTACCAAGGTCTTTGGTGTGGGACGCGATGTAACAAAGGAAAAAGAAACCGAGAAACGATATAAAGGTGAATTAGCATATCGGGAAGCCATACAGAATGTGACGATGGCGTCCGCCCATATTAATCTGACAAAAAACATGATTTTAGATTATAAAAGTAAATTTCAACAGCTTACATCCAAGATGGATAAGGCCAAGACGGTTCAGGAGTATCTGAACACAATCTGTGACGAGATTATCACGGAAGAGATGAAAGTAGAGTATGCGGCGGCATTTCACCGGGAGGCATTATTAAAGCGCTTTAAGGACGGAGAAACATCGTTTGATATGGAGATTGAAAGAGTGATTGAATCCAACATTTATTGGGTCACGATCACGATTCATATGATGCAAAATCCGGATAGCGGCGATATCATTGCATTTATATATTCCACGGATAACACAAATGCAAGGATCATGCAGAATGTGATGGATGCCATTGTCAAGACGGATTATGACTTTTTAGTTGTTGTAGATGCAAAGCGAGATTCAGCCGTTCGATACAGTGAAAATAATACGCATAATAATTATGCACAAAGAAGCAGTCACTTTGAAGCGGAAACACAAAAATACGTATCCCGTTATGTGGCCGAATCGGATATTACGCACACTCTTTTAGAGATGACCTTAGCGAATATTTTGAAGCAGTTGGACGAGCATGGCACTTATAGTATATTTTATTCTATGCTCAGTGGAGACGGAAAAATCAGAAAAAAACAGCTACATTTTAGCTATATTGATAGAATTACCAGGACATTTTTGATGACGAGGACGGATATCACGGCAGCCGTTGAAGAACAGGAAAAAAAGAACAAAGTGCTTGTTACAGCACTGGAGATGGCAGAGCAGGCGAATGCTGCCAAATCAGAATTTCTTTCTCGCATCAGCCATGAGATTCGAACACCGATGAATGCAATTATGGGTATGGCAGAAATCGCCTTGCAGAATCAGGACGATCAGGCGTTTGTCGTAGATTGTATTAAAAAATCCCAATATGCATCTCAATATTTGCTGCTCCTGATTAACGATGTTCTGGATATGTCGAAGATAGAGAGTGGAAAAGTTGTATTAAAAAATGAAGTCATTGAATGCCAGAGCTTTTTGGACGGAATCAATACCATTATCGGAACGCAAGCGGCAGAACAAGGCGTACATTATACCGTAGCTACATGCAAAGACCATCAGCCAACATACATGGGGGATCGTGTGCGGCTTCAGCAGATTTTAATTAATATTCTTTCCAATGCAGTAAAGTTCACGCCCCGTGGCGGAACGGTTCGTATGGATATCAGTCAGGATAGCAGCGATGGTGCAAAAGCAGATATGACTTTTACAATCAGAGATACAGGAATTGGAATCAGTAAAGAGTTTTTGCCGGATATTTTCGAATTATTTGCACAGGAACACAACGGAGCAACTACGAAGTATGGAGGAAGCGGTCTGGGACTGTCCATCTCCAAAAATCTGGCTCAATTGATGGGCGGAGATATCACGGTAGAGAGTACGAAGGGCGTTGGTACTACATTCATTGTAAAGGTACAGCTGCAGACGTTGGAAAACCGTTCCGACATGCAAGAGGCGGAATGTATACAGAGTGAAGAAATGGCATATGACTTTTCCGGTAAGAAGATATTACTGGTAGAGGATCATCAGCTGAATATCATGATAGCCAAAAAACTGTTGGAATATAAACATGCGGATGTGGATGTGGCGGAGAACGGCAAGATCGCTCTTGAGATGTTTGCTGCCGCACCGGAATATACATATGATGCCATCTTGATGGATATTCGGATGCCGGTGATGGATGGATTAGAAGCAACTCGATGCATTCGAAGGTTAAACCAAAAATCGGCAAAGACCATTCCGATTATTGCCATGTCGGCTAATGCATTTGATAAAGATGCGGATCAATCAAAAGAAGTAGGGATGGATGATCACCTTGGAAAACCCATTGACCCGAACTTGCTTTATCACACACTTTGGTATTTGATGTCAGAAGAAAGGGAGAAGAAGGATGAGTGAATTATTGGAACGACTAGAACGATATGGAGCTGATGTTGAGGGAGCTATGGGGCGTTTTCTGGAAGATCATGATTTATACGGAACTTGTTTTTCTCTGTTTTTAAAGGAAGATAATTTTGAGAAGTTGGGAACCGCACTTTCCGAAAAGGACTATACAGAAGCATTTGAAGCGGCGCATACCCTAAAAGGTGTTGCCGGAAACATGGGTCTGACTCCCATCTATGATGTCATCTGTACTATGGTGGAGAATCTGAGAAGCCAGGACTATTCTCATGTGTCGGAACAGTATGAAGAGATCATGGAGAATCTGGAGCAGTTAAAAAAGCTACAGTAATGAATCAAATAAGAAAACATAAAAAAGTGCAGATATCCGGACGTATCATGAGTCGGATCTCTGCACTTTTTATCTTTATTTGCTAAAGGTCAGAACGTTTCGGGCCGTGTCATTCTCTGAATAGGTGAAGTGAATGTTGTCACCGGCCTTTAAGAATGGAAGCTTCTCGTAGGTCGTAATCGAAGCGGTATAGACCTGCGTACTGCCGGTCAAGGTGAAGTAGTAGCAGGTATTGCCCGAGACTACTGCACTGGCGATGGAATCGATGGTACCGGACAACTTCGTGCCCTCTTTTTCTTCTGAAACAACGACATCTTCCATGTTAAGTGCTGCGCGGTAGTTGCGCTTGGCCTCGTCAATCGTCTGACCGGTACCTACAATCTGGTACTGCTCCACATCGACAAATGCATACATCTTTACAAGTCCTGCAGCATCTTTCAGGGAAATGAAGTAGGTTGGACGGCTTGAAACATTAAGGAACAAGGGGAATGTGGCCTTGTAGTTCAAATGCTGTACCTGACCTTCGGCAGAACCCATAGCAGAAAGTTCGGTAGCACCGGGAATCGTGTAGAACTTTGTATCTTTTGTCCTGAGGTTCACCAGAACGAAACCAATATTAGACTCATCGGAAGTTACGGAACTCATACCGGTGTAAAGATATACATCGTCGTTAATCGCCAGATAATTATATCCGTAAGTTGTACGGCGTACATTTCTCTGACCGAAAATAGAGTTAATGTAACCATTCTGGAATAATCCGTTATCATCTAACTGCTTCATGACCAGATTCGAATCATAGAGTTGGTCAATCCACTGCGGAACATCGGCTTTGTCATAATAGTTAGATTCACCGGTCACTGCATTCACTAAGACAGCTCCGTTGATATCCATACCATCCCACCAACCTACGCGGTAACGGATCGTCGGAACAACCCAGAAAGGAGTTCCCTCGTCGTCAATTTCAAACGATGCATTGGTAAACATCTTGGTCGGATATTTGAAACGGGCATAGCGATAAATATTGCGGAAGAAATATTCACTTGGTGAGTACTTCATACCGGATTCCAGCCAGACCAGATTTGTCTCCTGACTTACCATGTCTACTGTAATGTAGGCCGGAAGTCCCTTGCTTCGGTTGGTCAGCCACTTAATCGGGTCAGCATAGGAAAGAGGAGTAACGCGGTAAGGTTTTCCCTTATAGTTGATCTGCGTATAGTTATTTTGAATCTCGAACTGAGAAACCAGTTCCGTCATCTCGCCCAGTTTTCTACTGCCCAGACGGGATGCCGTATCCTTGTCTACCACCGGGATATGGGACATATTAAGCTCGGATACATCATTAAAAAAGTCGCCATCGGTAATCGTGATCAAGTCACGATAGCGGGATGCGTTCATGAAGCGGAGTCCAAATCCGGAGGCTACAACCATGAAAATAATGATAGCTCCGATTACAATAAAACCAATTTTTAGAGGTTTTATCAGATTGACTTTTTCATGAGTCCCTTCCTGTTGTACTCTGCGGAACGTCATCTGTCCGGTCACCGGATCTTTCACCATCTCCATACCGCTCTTGCCGGCACCCAGATGAGAGAGAAAGTCGCGTACATAAGATAAGAAGTTGACCACTAAAAAGATTAAAATACAGATGATAATAAAAACGAGAAAGTTCTTATCGTGCAGGTTGATCGCCGGCATCATAGAGTAAAATACCAGGAACATAAGTACCGCCGAAATAAGCACTTTAACAATTGCGGATGTAAATTTTTTGAAATTCATAAAATCCTCCTTTAGTTAGTAAGGTTTATTGTATCATCAATATGAGGAAAATCAAGAAGAGAAGGGAAATTTTATATAAATTTAATGAAATTTGAGGAGTTTTATTTTTTAATTTGAGGAGTTTTATTTTCATACTTGACAAACGGAGTGTATATGTTAAAATATTACCTAATCTACATAGAATCATACATAAAGGCAATGAAAGTGTAAGTAGAATCTTATTTTCTTACAGAGAGAAGAAATCATCGGCTGTAAATTTCTTCAAGTTCAGATAAGAATTCGAATTTCCCACCGGAGCTGCATGACCGAACGAATAGTAAGTCATGACGTATCGTACACGTTACGTATAAGTTGAGAGCCTGTTTCCGAACAGGAATCAGGGTGGTACCGCGAGCTTCAGTCTCGTCCCTTCATTTAGAAGAGATGGGACTGTTTTTTATTTGAGGAAGGAGTCAGTATGAAAGAGCAATTAGAGAAAATTAAAGAAGAAGCACTGAAGCAAATCGAAGCTTCGGATGCGCTGGAGAAGTTAAACGACATTCGTGTTGCTTATCTGGGCAAGAAGGGGGAACTGACCAGTGTGCTGAAAAGCATGAAAGATGTTTCACCGGAGGATCGTCCGAAGGTAGGGCAGATGGTGAATGATGCCAGAACGCTGATTGAGGAAAAATTAGAGGAAACCAAGAACATGCTGGCTAAAAAAGCCAGAGAAGAGCAGATGAAACATGAAGTGATTGACGTGACGCTGCCGGCTAAGAAAAGTAATGTGGGACACAGCCATCCGAATACCATTGCATTAGAAGAAGTAGAGCGCATTTTCGTTGGCATGGGCTATGAAGTGGTAGAAGGTCCGGAAGTGGAATTTGATTTATATAACTTTGAACGCCTGAATATTCCGAAGAACCATCCGGCCAGAGATGAGCAGGACACGTTCTATATTAACGATAGTATCGTACTCAGAAGCCAGACTTCCCCGGTACAGGTACGTACGATGGAGAAGGGGAAACTCCCTATCCGCATCCTGGCACCTGGCCGTGTATTCCGTTCCGATGAAGTGGATGCGACTCATTCGCCATCCTTTCACCAGATCGAAGGTCTGGTCATCGATAAGAATATCACCTTTGCCGATTTGAAAGGTACACTGGCAGAATTTGCCAAAGAACTGTTTGGAGAAGAAACCAAGGTCAAGTTCCGTCCTCACCATTTTCCTTTTACAGAGCCCAGTGCCGAGATGGATGTGACCTGTTTTAAGTGCGGAGGTAAAGGATGCCGCTTTTGTAAAGGCTCCGGTTGGATCGAGATATTAGGATGCGGTATGGTTCACCCACATGTACTGGAGATGAGTCATATTGATCCGGAAGAATATACCGGTTTTGCATTCGGTGTGGGTCTGGAACGAATTGCACTGTTAAAATATGAAATTGACGATATGAGACTGCTATACGAGAACGATATCCGTTTTTTAAAGCAGTTTTAAGACGATTTTAAGACCGAGAGTAAAGGAGATTAGGTTATGGATACAGCATTGTCATGGATACAGCGTTATGTTCCGGATTTAGATGTAACAGCACAGGAATACACAGATGCGATGACGCTTACCGGAACAAAAGTAGAAGGCTTTCAGTGTTTGGATAAAAATCTGGAGAGAATCGTGGTAGGCGAAATCCTGAAAATTGAGCGCCATCCAGATGCAGATAAACTGGTGATCTGCCAGGTCAATATAGGAAGTGAGAACATTCAGATCGTTACGGGTGCTCCCAATGTAAAAGAGAGGCAGAAAGTGCCGGTCGTATTAGATGGCGGACGTGTGGCCGGCGGCCATGACGGCGGACCACTTCCGGAAGACGGAATTGCAATTAAAAATGGTAAATTAAGAGGTGTGGATTCCTTTGGTATGATGTGCTCCATCGAAGAACTGGGTTCTACCAGAGAGATGTATCCGGACGCGCCTGAATCCGGTATCTACATTCTTCCGGAGGATGCCCAGCCGGGAGCGGATGCCATCGAAATTCTGGGACTGCACGATGTGGTATTTGAGTACGAGATTACTTCTAACCGTGTGGACTGCTATAGTGTGATTGGTATAGCCAGAGAAGCAGCAGCGACGTTTAAAAACGAATTTAAGATGCCGCAAGTCAAGGCAACCGGTAATAAAGAAGATATCCATGATTTTCTGGATGTTCAGATCGATGACAGTGAACTCTGCCCCAGATATTGTGCGAGAATGGTAAAGAATATTAAATTGGCACCATCTCCGGTCTGGATGGCCAAATGCCTGGCAGCCAGTGGAATCCGTCCGATTAATAATATCGTGGATATCACCAATTACGTCATGGAAGAATATGGACAACCGATGCACGCGTTTGATTACGATCAGATCAGCAAACATAAAATCATGGTCAAATGTGCGGCAGATGGTGATACTTTTGAGACATTAGACGGACAGGAACGGAAGCTGGACAGCCGTGTGCTGATGATCAATGATGGCGAAAAAGCGGTAGGAATCGCAGGAATCATGGGCGGTGAAAACTCCAAGATTACCGATGATGTAACGACGATGGTATTTGAAGCGGCTTGCTTTGATGGAACGAATATCCGTCTTTCTTCTAAAAGACTGGGACTTCGTACCGATGCCTCCGGCAAGTTTGAAAAGGGATTGGATCCAAATACAGCAGAAGCTGCCATCAACCGTGCCTGCCAGTTAATCGAAGAACTGGGAGCCGGTGAAGTGGTCGGCGGTATGATTGATATATATCCGGTGAAGAGAGAAGACAGCCGAATTAAGTTCGAACCAAAGAAAATCAATAAACTGTTAGGTACGGATATCAGTACCGAAGATATGTTGGGATATTTTAAGAAAATAGACTTGGAATATGATGAAAATACAGGCGAGGTGGTAGCACCCAGCTGGCGTCAGGATCTTCACTGTATGGCGGATCTGGCAGAAGAGGTAGCTCGTTTCTATGGTTACGACCGAATTCCGACCTCTCTTCCGACCGGAGAGGCCACGACCGGTAAACTTCCATTTAAGATGCGCGTAGAAGCGGTGGCAAGAGAGATTGCAGAATTCTCGGGATTCAGTGAGAGTATGACCTATTCTTTTGAAAGTCCTAAGGTATATGATAAATTGATGCTGCCGAAAGAGGATGAGCTGCGCAAGGCAGTTACGATATCCAACCCATTGGGCGAGGACTTCAGTATCATGAGAACCACTCCGCTACATGGTATGCTGAGCTCTTTATCTACGAACTTCAATCGCAGAAATAAAGACGTACGTCTCTATGAGATGGCTACGGTCTATCTTCCTAAAGAACTGCCGTTACAAGACCTTCCCGATGAGCGGCTGCAGTTTACGCTGGGTATGTACGGAAGTGCTGATTTCTTTACGATGAAAGGGGTTATTGAAGAATTCTTTGAAAAAGTCGGCATGAGAAAAAAACCACATTACGATCCGGCAGCCGGTAAAGTATTCCTGCACCCGGGGCGTCAGGCTTCCATCCTCTATGAAGGCACTGTAGTAGGCTATCTGGGTGAGGTTCATCCGGATGTGGCAGATACCTATAAAATCGGTGAAAAGGCATATGTGGCTGTCCTGGATATGCCTCTGGTAGTACCTTTTGCCACATTTGCACACAAATACACCGGCATTGCCAAGTATCCGTCGGTTACCAGAGATTTGAGCATGGTGATGAAGAAAGAGATTCTGGCCGGTCAGGTCGAGGATGTTTTTGCTCAGAGAGGTGGAAAAATCCTGGAAAGTTATAACCTGTTCGACATCTATGAAGGCAGTCAGATTACGGCAGGATATAAATCGGTGGCTTACTCCATTACATTCCGCGCCAAAGACCACACACTGGAAGATCAGGAAGTCAATACGGTGATGAATAAGATTCTGAACGGTCTGCAGGGACTGGGAATCGAACTGAGAGCATAAGCTTAAAATATTTATAGAATAATAAAAAAAAAAATGGTCATTCTTACATTAGACGTGTATAATTAGCGTAAAATAAGGAGGCCATTTTTTTATGGATAAAAATTTTGAAATTATTGAAGTAAAAGGCAGAGAAATTCTGGATTCCAGAGGAAATCCTACGGTAGAAGCGGAAGTGACATTGGAAAATGGCGCAGTAGGGATTGCAGCGGTTCCATCGGGAGCTTCTACCGGTAAGTTTGAAGCCGTAGAACTGCGGGATGGCAAGGATCGCTACCATGGACTAGGGGTGCAGACGGCTGTGTCGAATATCAATGATGTATTAGCAGAATCAATTATTTTTGAGAACGCACTGGAACAGAGGAAAATCGATCATCTGCTGTTAGCGGCAGATGGAACGGAAAACAAGGGGAAATTGGGTGCGAATGCGATATTGGCTGTTTCTATGGCAGTAGCCAGGGCAGCAGCGATTGGACTTCAAATACCGCTCTACCGGTATTTGGGTGGGATCGGCGCACATGAGCTGCCGGTTCCGATGATGAATATTTTAAATGGTGGAGTACATGCAGACAATACAGTAGACCTACAGGAATTTATGATTATGCCGGTAGGGGCACCTTGCTTTTCCGAAGGACTCAGAATGTGTTCTGAAATTTATCACACATTAAAATCAGTGCTAAAAGAAGGCGGTTACAGTACTGCCGTAGGGGATGAAGGTGGATTTGCACCCAATTTAAAGAATTCGGAAGAGGTTCTCGAAACCATTGTAAAAGCCGTGGAACAGAGCGGATACGTGCCGGGACGGGATATCAAGATCGCTATCGATGCCGCCTCCAGTGAACTATATAATGAATCGACGGGACTGTATGAGTTTCCCGGAGAAAGCCTGATGAATGGGGTGAAAGTAGCGCGGACAGCCAGAGAGATGGTGGAATATTATAAACGCCTGATTGGTAAATTCCCGATTTGCTCCATCGAAGACGGATTACAGGAAGATGACTGGGATGGATGGAAACTGCTGACGGATGAGATGGGGAAAAAAGTGCAGTTAGTGGGGGATGACCTGTTTGTTACGAATACCAAGCGGCTCAAAAAAGGGATTGCAGAGAACGTGGCTAACTCGATATTGGTTAAGGTTAATCAGATTGGAACACTGACGGAGAGTTTTGAAGCGATTGAGATGGCGAAGAGAGCCGGATACACAACGATTATTTCCCATCGTTCCGGGGAGACGGAAGATTCGGTTATCGCGGATATCGCAGTGGCCGTGAATGCAGGGCAGATCAAGACGGGAGCACCTTGTAGAGCCGAGCGGGTGGCCAAGTATAATCGACTGCTGAGAATCGAAGAAGAGATGAAGGAAAAGTGATTGTTCTTGCAAAAAACTTTCAAATAAAGGTTGTGTTTAGCCCAAAAGTATGGTAAACTTCACTTGTTTACTACAGGAGGTGCAAAAAATGTTAAGAGGTATTATCACCTTTTTATTCGTTGCAATATGTGTATTTTTATCAGTTGTAATTTTACTTCAGGAAGGTAAATCCGCAGGTTTGTCAGGATCCATCAGTGGTATGGCAGACAGCTACTGGGGAAAGAACAAGAACCGTTCCATGGAAGGAAAGTTAGAGAAGTTAACTAAATATGGTGCATTTCTCTGGTTGATCCTTGCATTTGTTTTAAACCTGAAAATATTACCTTAACAACTTGAACACTCCTGTCATAGGAGTGTTCTTTTTGGATATGGAACACGGAATATAAGAAGAATAATGGAGAAAAATTTGAATAATTATAAAAAGAACAAGGGCGAAAGTCCAAGAGAAGTAAAAAAAGTAAGAAGAACCGGCGAAGCCGAAAAAACAAGCAAAACGAGAAGAACCGGCGAAGCCGGCGAGATTATGGCTCGTGATCCGGAAAAATGGGATGATAGAAAGAAGATTTTGACAGAACTCATCCATGATCCGATCTATGTGCCGATGAAACTGAAAGAGATAGCGATTCTTCTGGATATTCCAAAAGAGCAGAAGGCTGAATTAAAAGCGGTCTTGTCTGAATTGTTAGCGGAAGGGAAAATCAGTATTTCTGAAAAAGGGAAATACGGAAAAGCGGATTTATTTGCGATTGTCGGAATCTTTTGCGGCAATGCTAAGGGATTTGGCTTTGTAGCGGTAGAAGGACGGGAGTCCGATGTCTTTATCCCGGGCAATAGCACCAACGGAGCCATGCATGGTGATAAAGTTAAAATCGTGGTGGAAGAATCAAACGGCGGTAAGAAAGAAGAAGGAACCGTAGTGGGGATTCTGGAGCATGCGAATGAAACTCTGGTTGGAAGCTATGAAAAGAGTAATGGATTTGGGTTCGTGCGCCCTGACAATCAGAAGATTTCCAGAGATATCTTTATTCCACAGGGCTGCGACGCAGGTGCGGTCACCGGGCATAAGGTGGTAGTGAAAATCAAAGATTTTGGTGAAACGAAGGGCAAGAAACCGGAAGGTACTGTAATCGAGATACTGGGGCATATTAATGACCCGGGCACCGACATTTTATCGATTGTACGAGCTTATAATCTGCCGGAAGAATTCCCCGAAGACGTGATGAAACAGTTGAAAGATATCCCGGATGCCATTTCCGAACAGGATCGGATCGGGCGAAAAGATCTGAGAGAGATGCCGACCGTTACCATCGATGGGGAAGATGCCAAGGATCTGGATGATGCCGTGACGATCGAACGAATGGGAGATGGTTATCGTCTGGGCGTGCATATCGCCGATGTGACGAACTATGTGGAGGAAAACAGCGCATTAGATCGGGAAGCACTGAAAAGAGGAACCAGCGTGTACCTGACGGATCGTGTTATTCCGATGCTGCCGCATAAATTATCCAATGGAATTTGTTCGTTGAATCAGGGAGAAGACCGTCTGGCATTGAGCTGTATCATCGATCTGGACAGTAAGGGAAATGTTCTGGGGCATGAGATCGCAGAAACGGTGATCTGTGTTGATCGTCGGATGAGTTACACCGCTGTAGATGCCATCATCACGGCACGAGATGAAGCTGTGATGAAAGAATATGACGGATTTGTGGAGATGTTCGACCTGATGAAAGAACTGGCCGATATATTAAGAAAAAGACGTCACGCCAGAGGTTCTATTGACTTTGATTTTCCGGAGAGCAAGATTATTCTGGATGAAAAAGGATATCCTATTGATATTAAACCATATGACCGGAATCCGGCGACCAGATTGATCGAAGATTTTATGCTTTTGGCAAATGAAACCGTAGCTGAGGATTATTTCTGGCAGGAAATCCCATTCCTTTATCGGACCCATGAAAAACCGGACGAAGAGAAGATGAAACGACTGGGCACATTTATCAATAACTTCGGTTATACGATTCGTATGCCGGGCGGTGAGGTGCACCCTAAAGAATTACAAAAGTTATTAGATAAAGTGGAGGGGACACCGGAAGAAGCACTGATTAGCCGTCTGACCCTGCGCTCCATGAAACAGGCTCGATATACGACGCTTAATTCGGGACATTTTGGCTTGGCAACTCAGTTTTATTCACACTTTACATCGCCAATCAGAAGGTACCCGGATCTGCAGATTCATCGGATTATCAAGGAAACACTCCGGGGAAAACTGACCGATCAGAGGATTGCGCACTATACGAAGATTCTTCAGGAAGTATCGGTACAGACATCGGCCTTGGAACGCCGTGCAGACGAAGCGGAACGTGAAACGGATAAGATGAAGAAAGTTCAATATATGGAACAGTTCATCGGACAGGAATTCGACGGAGTGATATCGGGTGTTACCGGATGGGGATTTTACGTGGAACTTCCGAATACCGTAGAGGGACTTGTGCATATCAGCGAACTGCAGGATGATTATTATACACTGGATGAGGAACGTTACGAACTCATTGGTGAGGCTACGCGGAAAATATATAAATTAGGTCAGGAGATTCGGGTGCAGGTAACCGGCTGCGACCGCTTTGCAAAGACCATCGACTTTATCCCTGTAACAGGAGGAACACATGGGCAAA
Organism: Clostridium sp.; assembly: GCA_036634775.1. Lineage (GTDB taxonomy): Bacteria > Bacillota > Clostridia > Lachnospirales > Lachnospiraceae > Otoolea. The sequence continues at coordinate 7,954 of JAVWRQ010000016.1, read as the reverse complement.
GATAGTTTTAAATTAGTTGCGAATAATAAAAAAGCGTATCATGAATACTTTATAGACGAAAAATTTGAAACAGGAATCGAACTTTTTGGTACGGAAGTGAAGTCGATGAGAATGGGCAAATGTAGTATCAAAGAGGCCTATGTCAAGATCGATAAGGGAGAGGTCTATGCGGAAGGCATGCATATCAGCCCCTATGAAAAGGGCAATATTTTTAATAAAGATCCGCTGAGAACCCGAAAACTTCTGCTTCACAAGACTGAAATCAGGCGCCTGGCTGCCAAGATAAAAGAAAAAGGATATACGCTGGTGCCGCTTCAGGTCTATTTAAAGGGCAGTCTGGTAAAGGTGGAGATCGGTCTGGCCAGAGGTAAGAAGAACTACGACAAGCGGGAAGATATCGCTAAGAAAGATATGAAGCGGGAAGTGGAACGGGACTTCAAAGTGAGAAATCTGGGTTGATGAGATCGGGGAAATTGTTTATAAAGAGTTTATAAACACGCCCTTGACACAGGAAGATTTCGGTGATAAACTTGCTAACATATTTGAATGTAATACTTTCGATGAGGGAGTAGTTTGGCATACGAACGCGTATGCGGTAAATCAACATCATGGCGTGAGAACGTCTGGTTTACCTTAATGGAACGAGACTCATGTACAGCACATAATACTGTACATGGGTCTCTTTTTATATAGATGTCATATCAGGGAAAAGGAGAATGGTTTATGAAGTATTATCTAAAAGACACGAATGAGGTGCTTGAAAAATTAGCCAGTTCTCATGAGGGGTTAAGCGAGGCGGAAACAAAAGAACGTCTTGATCGCTATGGTGCCAACAAATTAAAGGAATCGGAGAAACAGTCACTATTATCACGTTTTCTGGATCAATTAAAAGACCCAATGATCATTGTACTGCTGGCAGCAGCACTTGTTTCCGGAATTACGGCAGTATATGCCCATGAGTCATTTGCGGATGTCATCATCATTATGATTGTAGTGGTCATCAATGCGGTGTTGGGCGTCTATCAGGAGAGCAAGGCAGAAAAAGCCATTGAAGCATTACAAAAGATGTCGGCATCCATGTCAAAGGTACTTCGCGATGGGCAGATGAAGTCGGTGAAAAGCGAGGAACTGGTGGTTGGCGATGTGGTTCTTCTGGAAGCGGGAGATGCAATTCCGGCGGATGGACGAATACTGGAAAGTGCCAGTTTAAAGATTGAAGAAGCTGCCTTGACCGGAGAATCCGTACCGGTGGATAAGATGATTTCCATCCTTAAGATGTCGGACGATGTAAAAGACATCCCACTGGGTGATCGGAAGAATATGGTCTATATGGGCAGTACGGTAGTATACGGAAGAGGAAGTGCCGTGATTACAGCTACCGGTATGGATACCGAGATGGGAAAAATAGCCGGTGCTCTTTCAGATGCGAAAGAAGGCCAGACACCTCTCCAGAAGAAGCTGTCCGCTCTAAGTAAGACATTAAGTATTTTGGTTCTGGGTATTTGTGTATTTATCTTTGCATTCAGTATCATAAGAGCCGGAGATTTTCACCTGCAAGTGGTAATTAATACATTTATGGTGGCAGTCAGTCTGGCCGTGGCGGCGATTCCGGAAGGTCTCGCTACCGTCGTGACCATCGTCCTTTCTATCGGTGTTACGAATATGTCCAAACGAAATGCAATCATACGGAAACTGACAGCGGTAGAGACACTGGGCTGTGCACAAATCATCTGTTCTGATAAAACAGGTACATTGACACAGAACAAGATGACCGTAGTGGAGCATGTAGCCGATGATGAAAAGCGATTAGCAGAGGCGATGGCACTGTGCAATGATGCAGAATTAGAAATGGGAGAGCCTACAGAGGCGGCACTGGTCAATTATGCAGCTTCTCTGAATATTAATAAAAGTGATTTAAAAAAGCAGCAGGTAAGGGTGGCAGAAGCACCATTTGATTCCATGAGAAAGATGATGTCCACGATTCATCGCAAGGAAGATGGAACCATCATTCAGTATACCAAGGGCGCGCCGGATGAGGTGATCAAGTGTTGTACGGCCATTTGGGAAAATGGAATCATCCGTCCGCTTACGGGATCGGATCGTGAAACGATTAAAGCGGAAAATAAGCGAATGGCAGATAAGGCACTGCGCGTTTTATGCGGAGCCTTTCGAATCCACGAAGAATTGCCATCGGATACGAGTGCAGAAGCACTGGAACAGGAATTGGTATTTCTTGGATTGACGGGCATGATTGACCCGGTGCGCCCAGAAGTAAAAGATGCCATTGAAGAATGTAAACGAGCCGGAATTCGGGCGATTATGATTACCGGTGACCACATTGACACGGCAGCCGCTATTGCGATGGAACTGGGGATTATTACGTCACCGGATCAGGCGATTACCGGTGCTCAGTTAGATGCGATGAGCGATGAAGAATTTAATGAGAAAATTGAACACTTTTCGGTTTATGCCAGAGTACAGCCGGAACATAAAGTGCGGATTGTAAAGGGCTGGAAAGCCAAAGGCATGATTACGGCGATGACCGGGGACGGAGTCAATGATGCACCGTCCATCAAGAATGCCGATATTGGCGTGGGCATGGGAATCACCGGAACCGATGTGACCAAGAATGTGGCGGATATGGTTCTCGCCGATGATAATTTTGCCACCATCGTATCGGCAGTGGAAGAGGGACGGCGTATCTATGACAATATTAGAAAGGCCATTCAATTCCTACTGGCATCTAACTTAAGTGAGGTTTTAAGCGTATTTATTTCCACTCTGTTTGGATTTGTCATATTAAAGCCGGTACACCTGCTATGGATCAACTTGATTACAGACTGCTTTCCGGCATTGGCACTGGGGATGGAAAAGGCAGAACCGGATATCATGGACAGGAAACCGCGAGATTCCAAAGACGGTATCTTCTCCGGTGGATTGGGCAGCGATGTTCTGTATCAAGGTGCACTGATTTCTGTACTTACCCTGATTGCGTACTTTGTGGGTCACTATATGGAATCCGGAGTATGGGAAATTGCCCAGAGTGCGGACGGAATCACGATGGCATTTCTGACGATGTCGATGACAGAGATTTTCCACTCATTTAATATGCGTTCACAGAGAAAATCAGTCTTTGCTATGACGAACCACAACAAGATCCTCTGGGGAGCCATGCTGTTTTCCCTACTGCTAACCACGATGGTCATCTATGTGCCATTCTTGGCCAATGCATTCGGATTTGAGCATATTTCCATTATGGAATTTGCAGTTTCGCTGATTATAGCCGTTCTTATCATACCGATGGTGGAACTGGTGAAATTAATTCAAAGAAAAAGAGCCAAGTAGGCTCTTTTTTCTTTGAAACCATTTATTTATCTCTGAATGATCTGGTTTTGTCGGAAGACGCGTGGTTCGGACGCACCGGCTTTTTCATCGGTTTTTCGGCAAATTTGCCTTTGGATCTTACCTCACTTTTTTCGGTAAATTTTCCGGTGAATTTTCTTGCGGATCTTCCTGCCGGTTTTCCCTCGGTTATGCCCTGACTGCGAGAACGACCCGGTGATGGCTGTGCTACTTTCTCAGTAGGGAAGTTATTGACCAATGGGTAGGGATGGTCTTCGACTTCCGGTATCGGTTTGCCAATTAGTTTGACGATGTCAGCCAGCAATGGCTTTTCATCAAAATCACAGAAGGAGATGGCCACGCCGTTTAGGCCGGCTCGTCCGGTTCGTCCGATGCGGTGAACATAGGTTTCCGGTATATTAGGCAGCTCAAAATTAATTACGTGGGAGAGTTCATCAATGTCAATCCCTCGTGCTGCGATATCGGTAGCGACCAGAACTCGCAGATATCCGGCTTTAAAATCACTAAGAGCACGCTGTCTGGCACCCTGAGACTTATCACCATGAATGGCCTGTGCTGTGATGTGTTCCCGTGCTAGCTGTCGTACCACGCGGTCTGCCTTGTGTTTGGTTTTGGTAAAGACCAGAGCGGAGGTGATGTTTTTGTCGGCTAACAGATGAACTAGCAGCTCGGTCTTATTGCCTTTATCCACATAGTAGAGCTTCTGTTCAATGGCATCGACTGTGGAAGATACCGGTGTCACCGCTACTTTTGCCGGGTCGATCAGTATGGTATCTGCCATCTTGGCAATATCCGGTGGCATAGTGGCGGAAAATAGCAGAGTCTGTCTTTTCTTTGGGATTTTGGCAATGATCTTCTTGACATCATTTAAGAATCCCATGTCCAGCATACGATCTGCTTCATCCAGTATAAATATCTTGATGCCGCTGATATCTACGATGCGCTGTGCAATTAAGTCATTCAGCCGACCGGGTGTGGCCACCAGAATATCGACGCCTCTGCGAAGTGCTGTTTCCTGAGGCTTTTGAGAAACACCTCCGAAGATAACGCAGGAATGCAATTGCGTGTGTTTTCCATAAGAGAGGAAACTTTCATAGATCTGTAAAGCCAGCTCTCTGGTGGGGGTGATGACCAGGGCACGGATTTTTCGGTTGCCACTGTAGTTTTTCTCTTGATCCAGTATCTGTAGCGTAGGCACTGCAAATGCAGCGGTCTTGCCGGTACCGGTCTGCGCACATCCCAGTAGATCGCGCCCTTTTAAAATCTCGGGAATGGCCTGCGCTTGTATCTCTGTGGGTGCTGTGTAACCTTCCTCGTCAAGTGCCTTCATAATAGAAGGCATGATATTCAATTCTTTAAATTCCATAGTTTTCTCCTGTGTTGTCAATTGTTTTTCGGTAAAAAAGCCACCTGTAAATAACAGGCGGCAGCATATATCAAACGGTCCATCTAAACATTAAGTTTTAAAATATCTCATTCAGTGCCTACATAGCATATCACATAACCTGAATTTAAGCAAACACATAAAAAAAGAATACTGGGAAAGGGCTTGACAAATATGAAATAGTGGAGTATTCTTTCTAAAATATTAATTGTTGTTTTGACCGTTCCCAGGGACGGCGAAAACAATGGTAGAGGCGCGATAATTAAGAGTAACGTATCCGTATAGAAGGCTTTAAGTGCCTGCGGTCGTGAAAGGGATTGTCGCCGAAGAGTGAGCGGGGCTTAAGACCGTCTTACGCTGGGACGCTGGAGAATATCCTTCGTACTGTCACTTTATTGTGAAGCGCTATCATTGGCAGAGAGGTCGAACTCTTTTTCAGTTATTCCGACTAAACCGTCATGCTATTTCACATAAGGTGAGATGTCATGACGTTTTTTTATATAATAGGAAAGTGTTCCTATTATATAAAAACGCTCCGCTGTGGATGCGCATTTCGCGCTAAGGAAATTAGTCACCGGAGTGACCGCGCTTCGGCGCAAGAGTCTGCAAAGCAGACTCTCTATCAGATAATAGGAGGAGAAAGAAAATGAAAAAGAACATGAAAAAGATTATGGTATCAGTTATCACATTGGCACTTGCTTTCAGTATGGCAGGATGCGGCAAGGCACCGGAAACAACCGGTGAGACGACAGTAGCAGCAGAAGGCGGCAAAAAGGTTCTGCGCGTGGGTATGGAGTGCGGTTATGCACCATACAACTGGGCACAGCCCAATGATTCGAATGGAGCCGTACCGATTGAGAGCAGTTCTGACTTTGCTTACGGTTACGATGTTATCATCGCGAAGTATGTAGCAGAGCAGATGGGTTATGATTTACAGATTCAAAAGCTAGATTGGGACAGTCTTCCGGTTGCCGTGCAGTCCGGTACGATTGATTGTGCTATTGCAGGACAGTCCATTACGAAAGAACGTATGGAGACCGTAGATTTCACGAATCCATATTATTTCGCATCGATTGTAGCACTTACGACCAAGGGCAGCGCTTATGAAAATGCAAAATCAGTGAAAGAATTAGATGGTGCGGTATGTACCTCTCAGCTTAATACCGTATGGTATGACACCTGTCTGCCACAGATTCCCAATGCAGATATTAAACCGGCTATGGAGAGCGCACCTTCGATGCTTGTAGCACTGGATTCCGGTAAAGTAGATTTAGTTGTAACCGATCAGCCTACTGCACTGGGTGCTGTAGCGGTGTATCCGGATATGCAGGTATTGGAATTGGCAGATGGAGATTTTGAAGTTTCCGAAGAAGAAATCAACATTGGAATTTCTGTTAAAAAAGGCAACAAAGAACTGTTGGATGCTTTAAATAAAGCACTGGAAACACTGACTCCCGATGACTATACAAAGATGATGAATGACGCAATAAAAGTATCTTCGGGACAGTAAGAAAGGACTTGAATTAACATGACAAAGATTCCTTCAGGCTTTTTCGAAAGAATAGTATTTATATTGGATCATTATGGTATGTCACTGCTTCGTGGTGCAGGTACGACACTGATTATTGCCATAGTCGGCACAATTATTGGCTGTGCCATCGGTTTTGCCTGCGGTATCGTGAAGACGATTCCCGTGGAGAAGAATGACAGTACATTCAAAAAAGCAGGACTTAAAATAATTGATATTATTCTTAATATTTATGTGGAAGTATTTCGCGGTACGCCTATGATGGTTCAGGCCATGTTTATATACTATGGTCTGGCTATGGTCGGCATCAACATGTCTGCGTGGTTTGCGGCATTTTTCATTGTATCCATCAATACCGGTGCTTATATGACCGAGACAGTCCGGGGCGGCATTCTTTCCATTGATCCCGGTCAGACGGAGGGAGCCAAGGCAATTGGTATGACTCACACTCAGACAATGGTAAATGTTATATTGCCCCAGGCACTGCGCAACATCATGCCGCAGATCGGAAACAACCTGATTATTAATATTAAAGATACCTGTGTTTTATCGGTAATCAGCACCGTTGAGTTATTTTTCGCAAGTAAATCGGTTGCGGGAACCTATTATACTTATTTCGAGACATTTACAATTACGATGGTGATGTATTTGATTATGACTGTATTTTTCTCCCGTCTACTGAGATGGCTTGAGAATCGGATGGATGGTCCGTCCGGATATGATCTGGCAACTCAGGATCAGCTGGCACATACGACAGGAATGTATAACTATCCGGGTCCCGGACGCAAGGAAGCAGAATTTGACGTAAATGCGCAGAATAAAACAGCAAAGAGTGCACTTCATAACGGAACACGCACGAGGGAGGGATAAAGACATGAGCAGTCAGCCAATATTAGAAGTACGTCATCTCAGCAAAACATTTGGCGTTAATAAGGTTCTACGCGATATTGATATCTCCGTTTGCCCCGGCGACGTGACCAGTATTATCGGCTCTTCCGGTTCCGGTAAATCCACACTGCTTCGCTGCATCAATCTGCTGGAGACACCCACAAGCGGAGAGATTATCCACGGTGGAGTCAATGTTTTACAAAAGAAGATAAATGTACCGGAATACCGTTCCAAGGTAGGTATGGTATTTCAGAATTTCAACTTATTTAATAATCTTACGGCACTGGATAACTGTACGGTCGGACTCATTAAGATTCGCAAGTTTTCTAAAAAAGAAGCGGAAGAACGGGCGATGGCTTATTTGGATAAAGTAGGTATGGCACCATATATCAACGCGAAACCGCGTCAGCTTTCAGGCGGTCAAAAACAGCGAATTGCCATTGCCCGTGCCCTGGCTATGGAACCGGAACTGCTTATGTTTGACGAGCCGACATCGGCACTGGATCCTCAGATGGTAGGGGAGGTTCTGACCGTTATGCGCCAATTAGCACAGGAAGGACTTACGATGCTGGTGGTTACCCACGAGATGGCATTTGCCCGCGATGTGAGCAACCGCGTCGTTTATATGAGCGATGGTGTCATCTGTGAAGAGGGTACACCGGAAGACATCTTTGTGCATCCACAGAAGGCGCAGACCAAAGAATTCCTTGCACGCTTTACGGAACGGTAGAATATCGAAATGGGGGCATTGACAGCCACTTCTGTCCGTGTTAGAATGAATAAGCACTAAA
>JAVWRQ010000015.1:24324-50032 GCA_036634775.1 Clostridium sp. | reverse complement strand
AATAAAAAACAAGAAAAACCTTTAAAGTATAATATAAATATAACGGTTGTATATTGCAAAGAAAGAGGATATAATAAAGGCAGAATTCACTATTGGATAAATTAGCAGGAGGGATATAGCATGAAAATAGCTGTGTATAGTTGCAGACCGGATGAAGAAGCTTTTTTTGAAGAATACGGAGCGAGATATAAAATTGAAGTCGTGAAGACTCAGGAGGCACCTAATTTTGAAAATGCATCTCTGATCGATGGCTGCCAGGCGGTTAGCATTATCTCCACTCCTATTTCGGCCGACTTAATCGAGGATTGGTATGGTCGGGGAATTAGAGTAATTTCCACAAGGACAATTGGCTATGAGCATGTGGATTATCAACGTGCAGCAGAGTTGGGAATAATCGTTTCCAATGTTAGTTATACCGCACACACAGTAGCTGAATATACGGTTATGACGATTCTTATGGCAATTCGAAAAATGAAAGCAATTATGATGCGTTATATTGGTCAAGATTATTCTCTGTCCGAGATACGTGGAAAAGAGCTGCGCAATATGACAGTAGGGGTGATTGGAACCGGTCGTATTGGCGAGAATGTTATAAAATATCTTAGTGGCTTTTCCTGCCGAATTCTGGCTTATGATATGTACCCAAAAGAGCACATAAGGGAACTGGCAGAGTATGTAGAACTGGAAAAAATCTGGAAAGAATGTGATATAATTACCGTTCATGCACCTGCCACGGAGGAAACCTATCATATGTTCAATAGCGAAACAATCGCGAAGATGAAAGATGGCGTGATTTTGATTAATATGGCTAGGGGCTCTATGATGGATACAGAGGCATTGATCTCTGCCCTGGAATCAGGAAAAGTAGGCGCTGCGGCATTAGATATGGTTGAAGGTGATAATGGGATTTACTATAAAGATTTTAAATATACACCTACGGGGCACCATGGAATGGCAATTTTAAATACCATGCCCAATGTATTAATGACTCCTCATACGGCATTCTTTACAGATGAAGCGGTAAGCGATATGGTGGAGTTTTCAATTAAGAGTTGTGTGGATACACTGAATGGAAAAGAAAATCCATGGAAAATTAATTAAAGATAATCAAAAAGCAGAGTGCTAACGGTCTTCTTGATAAGGATATTTACTAAAACAAGTAATGTAAGGCATACAGCCGAAACGAAACTTGGTGAATTGTAAATAATTTTTATCAGGGAGACCGTTTGGCTATGTTGAACTATAGTCTGCTATGTTTGAATCTGTCATTTGCATATGCAAAAGCTGTCTTGCAAGAAATGAATATCTGGACTATAATAAGAAATATGTGTTGCGTATTAAAAATGAAAACAAGTGATAGGATGGGAGATAGATTAATATGTTAGATGGAAAAAGAACACTGTTCAGCGGCATGCAAGCCACCGGAAACTTAACCTTAGGCAACTATTTGGGAGCACTCAAGAATTGGGTCAGCATCAGCGATGAGTACCAGACATTCTTCAGTGTAGTAGATATGCATTCGATTACGGTTCGCCAGGATCCGGCGGAACTTCGGAGGAGAGCCAGAACCCTGCTTACTCTTTATATTGCGGCAGGACTGGATCCGGAGAAAAACTGTATTTATTATCAGTCTCATGTTTCCGGACATGCGGAGCTTTCGTGGATACTCAGCTGTTACACTTATATGGGTGAACTGAGCCGTATGACACAGTTTAAAGACAAATCAGCAAAACATGCCGATAATATAAATTCGGGACTTTTCACTTATCCGGTGCTCATGGCGGCAGATATTCTTCTTTATCAGGCCGATGTAGTTCCGGTGGGTATCGATCAGATGCAGCATCTGGAACTTACAAGAGATATTGCACTTCGTTTTAATAATATTTACGGTGATGTATTTACCGTTCCGGAAGCATATATAGGTAAGGCCGGAGCGAAGATTATGAGTCTTCAGGATCCGGAGAAGAAGATGTCGAAATCAGATGAGAATCCCAATGGAAGCATTTATCTGATGGATTCTCCCGATGTGATTATTCGTAAATTCAAGAGGGCAGTAACGGATTCAGAAGCTTGTATCCGCTATAGCGATGACCAGCCGGGTATCAAGAACCTAATGGATATCTACTGTTCCTGTACCGGCAAGACTACGGCAGCAGCTGAACAGGAATTTGATGGTAAAGGTTATGGAGATTTCAAACTGGCAGTAGGTGAATCGGTTGTATCTGTTTTAAAACCATTGCAGGAGCGCTTTGATGACCTTTCTAAAAACAAGGATTATCTGGACAGCGTGATTAAAGACAATGCGGAGAAAGCACAGTATTTTGCTAATAAAACATTACGAAAAGTACAAAAGAAAGTGGGCTTTCCCGAGAGGATAAGATAAAATGAGAATATTGACCTATCAGAATGATGAGAAAGAGCGGTTGGGTTTTTTAAGCGAAGACGGTAAATGGGTTTACCCTGCAGATGCGGCAGGACTGGAATATCGGAATATGAAGGAACTCATTGAGGGAATCAGTGATTCGGAGATTCAGCTGGCCGAGCATATTGCACAGATGCAGCCATACGAAACCGAGATCCGTGGTGTTACACCGATCGAAGATGCCAGGATTCTGGCACCGATTCCTGACCCGGATCAGGACATCATCTGTTTGGGTGTCAATTATCTGGATCACGCCAAGGAAGCGGCCGATTTCTTAAAAGGTTCTTATGGCGAAAAACAGGCTCATGCAGTGTATTTTGGCAAACGTGTCAACCGCGCATCCGGACAAAAGGATGAAATTTTCAGCTATCCGGGTTTTGTGGATGGATTGGACTATGAAGCGGAATTAGCGGTTGTTATAGGAAAAGATGCAAAAGATGTACCGGAAGAGAACGCACAGGATTATATCTTTGGGTATACCGTTTTAAATGATGTCAGTGCAAGGAATATTCAGGAAAGCCATGGGCAGTGGTACTTTGGCAAGAGCCTGGATGGATTCACCCCGATGGGACCGTGGATCGTGACTGCGAATGAGATTGCGTTCCCACCGAAACTTTCGATACAATCTAAGGTGAATGGAGAACTGAGGCAGAATGGCAATACCGGCGACCTCGTCTTTGGCATTGATCATATTATAAGTGAACTTTCCAAGGGAATGACACTCCGCGCAGGGACGATCATTTCTACGGGAACACCGGCAGGGGCGGGCGTTGGATTTACGCCTCCTAAGTTTTTAAAACCGGGAGATACCGTGGAATGCACCATAGAGAAGATCGGAAGTCTCATCAATAAAATCATCTAGTATTTTTACAAAGCCTCATGATTGACTATTGTATAGATGATTTGATAAATCTATAATAGAACTATATGGGATAACGTATAAACATGATGGAGGTAATGGCGATGAAGAAGATTATTAACAGCGTGGAACAGGTTGAGAATGAGATGGTTCTTGGCATGGTAAAGGCATACCCACAATATGTAAGAAAACTGGATTGCGGTAATGTAGTGGTGCGCTCTCATAAAAAAGAAGGCAAAGTTGCTCTGATCAGTGGCGGTGGAAGTGGACATGAGCCGGCTCACGGTGGCTTTGTAGGAGAAGGGATGTTAGACGCGGCAGTTTCAGGAGCTGTATTTACCTCACCGACTCCGGATCAGATCTGTGAAGGAATTAAAGCGGTAGCTACCGATGCAGGTGTACTTATGGTAGTGAAGAATTATACCGGTGATGTGATGAACTTCGAGATGGCCGGTGAGATGGCAGAGATGGAAGGCATTAAAGTGAAACAGGTCGTTGTCAATGATGACGTGGCAGTAAAGGACAGTCTATACACGGTTGGCCGCCGCGGCGTGGCAGGTACCGTATTTGTACATAAGATTGCAGGGGCAAAAGCAGAGACAGGTGCTGACCTGGATGCCGTTGCTGCCGTTGCACAGAAAGTAATCGATAATGTAAGAACCATGGGCATGGCGATTAAACCGTGTACGGTTCCGGCAGCAGGAAAACCCGGATTTGAATTGAGTGATGATGAGATGGAAGTTGGCATTGGCATTCACGGTGAGCCGGGAACTCATAAAGAAGCACTGAAGAGCGCGGATGAGATCGTAGATATGCTGTTAGATAAGATTCTGTCAGATATTGATTATACGGGCAGAGAGGTGGCAGTTATGGTGAATGGAGCCGGAGCTACTCCACTGATGGAACTATTTATTATTAATAACCATGTAGCAGATGTATTAAAAGACAAAGGAATCAAGGTTTATCGGACCCTGGTAGGCGAATACATGACATCAATCGAGATGGAGGGCTTCTCTATTTCGCTTCTGCGCCTGGATGAGGAACTAAAAGAATTATTAGATGCCAAGGCAGATACGCCGGCATTTAAGGCATAATAATCGAACAGGCAAACTTATGAGCCGGATGGAACAGGCATATCCGTCCGGCCTTTTAAAAAAGGGGAGCTAAAAGACATGGTAGATGGTGTAAAACTAATTGAACTTCTGAATAAGATTGGTGATAAGATTATTGAAGAGAAGGAATTTTTGACGGAGCTGGATGCACCGATCGGCGACAGTGATCATGGAATTAATATGGCTAAAGGTTTTACGGAAGTCAAAAAGAAACTTCCGGATATGAGCGGGCAGGATGTGGGCACGATATTTAAAAATGTCGGCATGGTGCTGGTTTCTACGGTGGGAGGTTCTTCCGGACCACTTTATGGAACTGCATTTATGAAGATGGGGATGATTTTGACCGGCAAGAAAGAAGTTGACTTTTCTGAATTTATGGAAGGATTTAAAGCGGGAGTGGAAGGTGTCAAACAGAGAGGACGTTCTACGACCGGCGAGAAGACGATGTTGGATGCGATGGTTCCGGCTATGGATGCGATGAATGCGGCTTATGCAGAGAAGCCGGATGCGAAAACAGCTTTTTTAGCAGGGGTTAAGGCAGCAGAAGCAGGGGTTGAATACACAAAGACCATTATTGCCACAAAGGGGCGTGCCAGTTATGTAGGGGAGCGAAGTATCGGACATCAGGATCCGGGAGCCACTTCTTTTATGTTTATGCTTCGGGTGGCAGCAGAGAATTTATAAATTTAGATTATGATATATGTTTGAAAAAGGTGTCAATGGAGATCAAACCATTGATATCTTTTTTTATATTACAGAAAAAACAACTTTCATATAAAAAGAAAGGAATTATTCTAATAAAATACAAGTTTGTACAGAATTTCTCGAAAAAAGAATTGACAAATAAAATAATACTTGTATAATGATATTATACAAGTGAGAGAGGGAGGGTATTATGTCCGTATTATTAGAAGAAGACTACAAGTATTCGTTACCAAAACTCCTAAAAGTGAAGCAGAACTTTGAAAAGACAGCACTGGAAGACATAGAGGGAAGATTGCAAGCCGAGTTTTCAAAAGAATCCATTATTTCGTGTATTCATCCGGGGGACAAAGTGGCGATAGCCGTAGGCAGCCGGGGCATTAAGAACTTATGTCAGATTGTGAAAGCGGTAGTAGATGATGCGAAGAAGAAAGGCGGAATCCCCTATATTGTCTCAGCGATGGGAAGCCATGGAAACGGAGCCGAGCAGGGGCAGAGAGAAGTTCTGACCGGGTATGGAATTACAGAAGAGGAAATGGGAGTTCCGATTGTCACGACCGTAGATGTTTCCTTGATTGGGGAAACTTCAAAAGGGAAAAAGGTCTACTTTGACCGGGCAGCGATGGAAGCCGATGTGATTATTCCCATTAATCGGGTGAAATTACATACTGATTTTGTAGGAGATCTGCAAAGCGGACTTTGCAAGATGCTCGTGATTGGTTTGGGAAACCAAATCGGATGTTCTTCTATTCATGAAGAGGATCCTGAGGATTTTGCGGAGATAATTGAAGAGGCAGCGAAACTAATTATAGGAAAATGCAACATAGGTTATGGAATTGCGATTATTGAAAATGCCTATGATCAGACATTCCACATAGAAGCAGTTCCGGCTGGTACGATGGTAAAACGGGAAAAAGAATTGGTGAAAATCGCAAGAACAAAGATGCCCCTTCTTATGACACCGGATATTGATATTCTTATTGTAGAGGAAATCGGGAAAAATGTATCAGGAGCCGGATATGATCCTAATATTTTGGGAAAAAGCTCTGTGCTTAAAACATTTTCGCTTCCGGTACCTACGATTAAAAAGATGATTGTGTTAAATGTAACCAAGGAATCTCATGGTAATGCCATTGGATTGGGTATGTTTGATATTACCACAAAAGAGGTATTTGATCATCTGGACTACGATGCGATGTATGCGAATGCGATTGCCTGCCGGTGTATTGAAGATGTCAGGGTTCCCCTTGCTGCCGCCGATGAGGATGAAGCGATTCGGATCGCCATCAAATGCATTCGGAATAAAGCACTGGATGAATTAAAGATCGTAAAGATTAAGAACACACTGGAACTGGAGTATATTTATGTATCAAAACCGGTTTTGAGCGATATACAGGATAACCCCAATATAGAAATTAAAGAATAAAATTGAAGCGCAAAATGGAAGCTGAAAATCAAAAATATGAGTCAAGATAAAAAGGAGAAGAGACATGAAATTAACAAGTGAACAGCAGGATATGCTGGACGGAAAGTATGGAAAAGGCACTGCCTATGCAATGAAGATTCAAGTAGCAATTGGTGAATCTTTTGATGCAGAGAGAATGGTTCCTATTACAAGAGCGCATGTAGCATTAAGCAATCAGGAGGCAGATCTTTGGTTTTGCGAAAAGTTATTAAATGAAGGTGCAAAATGCCGCGTGACACCAACCGTAAATCCGGGATTTTGCTTATCATTTTTCAAGGACAGGGATATGGTGGATCCGAAATTTGCAGATTTGATGCAGAGAACCGATCATGCTTACCGCGGAATTGGTGCAGAACTTAGCTACAACTGTACTCCATATATCGATACCAATGTTCCGAACTTTAAGGAAGTAATCGCTTTTTCCGAGTCCAGTGCAACACCTTATGTGAATGCAGTATGGGGTGCCAGAACAAACCGTGAAGGCGCGAACAGTGCACTTTGCGCAGCTATCACAGGATACGTACCGGAATACGGACTGCTTTTTGACGAAAATCGAAAAGGAGATATACTGGTAGAAATTCAGGCAGATGTAACAACGGATTATGACTACCATATTATTGGAATGCTGGGTAAAAAAATAGGGGAAGGAATCCCTGTATTTACCGGATTCCCTAAAGAAACAATTACAAAAGAAGCTCTCAGAAACCTGGGCGCTCAGTTAAATACATCAGGTGCTTATGGAATGTATCATATCGTTGGTTTTACACCGGAAGCTCCGGATTTAGAAACTGCTTTTGGTGGAAAAGAACCAAAACGTAAGGTAATTATTACGAATCAGGATAAAGAGGATATTTTAAAAGAGATTTCTCTTGAAGGCAATCGAACGATTGATTTTGCAATGTTTGGATGTCCTCATTTTACATTGGATGAAGTAAAACATATTGCTTCTAAAATAGAAGGAAAAAAACTTGAAAAAGAAATGTGGATTCTTACTTCCAGTCACGTAAAAGAGATGGCAGTCAGAATGGGATTAGATGACATTATTAGTGCAGCAGGTGGCTTTATTGTACCGGATAGCTGCCCGGATCAGCCTTGCTGGAGACATTTGCAGGGGAAGGTAGGAATTACAGAATCACCAAAGTGTGCATATTATCCGCAGCGCAGAAATATTCATTTTGTTATTCGTGATTTGGATACCTGTATTGAAGCTGCATTAACAGGGGAGGTAAAATAAGATGAGCAAGGTATTTAAGTGTCATAAGATTTCAGAAGGTATCGCAGAGGGCGAGGCAATTGTTTCAAAGGATCACATTATGTTCTATCTGATGGATCCGGCTACCGGGACAGTAATTGAGAAAGCGCATGATTTGGAAGGTAAATCTGTTTCCGGTAAGATTTTGATTTTCCCAGGTGGAAAAGGCAGCTCCGTAGTACAGGCCGATGGTTTATATCAATTGAATGCAAAAGGAAGCAGTCCTGCAGCGATGGTAATTCAACATCCGGAGACGGTATTGGTATCCAGTGCAATTATCATGGAAGTACCGATGGTCGACAAGGTAGAGGCGGAGTTTTATGAGGTAGTAAAAGATGGCGATAAGATTCGCATCAATGCAAATGAGGGAACGATAGAAATCTTATAATATAATATGAGGAGGAATAGACTGTGAAACTGAAAAAACTTGTAATGTTGGGGATCGTAGGTGTAATGGGGTTAAGTCTTTCTGCTTGTGGAAGAAACAGCGGAAATGCAGTAAAGGAAACGACAGCAAAAGCAGCAGATGCGAGTGCAGCAGGAACGGAAGCAGCAGGAACAGTTACAATTAAAGTTGGTCATGTTGAGGCAGAGGATCGCTCGACTCATCAGGCCTTAGTAAAATATTTTAAAGAACCATTGGAAGCAAAAAGCAATGGAGCCATTAAAGTAGAACTTTATCCAAACGGCGCACTTGGCGGAGACAGTCAGTTGTCCGAGTCTGTGGCGATGGGAACACTGGATGCAGCATTGCCATCTACTTCTGTATTAGTGGCCTATTCTTCAGATTTTGGTATCCTTGATATGCCATATTTATTCTCAACACCTGAAAATGCATTTAAGGCAATGGATGGAGATTACGGTACCTATTTTAACGGAAAATTAGACGCCGTAGGGATCCATGGTCTGGGCTATTCTTATAACGGTCTTAGAAGTATGACGAATAATGTAAGACCGATTACGACTCCTGCTGATTTAAAAGGAATTAAGATGAGAGTTATGGAAAGCCCGGTATTTATCGATTTCTTCCAGACACTGGGAGCTAGTGCCACACCGATGAGTTTTAATGAGTTATTTACAGGACTTCAGCAGAATACGGTAGAAGGTCAGGAAAATCCACCATCTCTGATTTATGCCAGCAAGTTCTATGAGGTACAGAAATATTTAAGTGTGACAGAGCATGTGAACAACTTCCTTGGATTTATTATGAATAAGAAATCTTATGAGGCATTAACACCGGAACAGAGAACCATGGTAGATGAAGCAGCAGCCAGCTTTGTTAAGGAACAACGCGCGATGGAACTAGCCGATACACAGAAATATGTTGACCTCCTTGGAAGCGAGGGTGGACTTGCAGTAAATACACTTACACTGGAACAGAAAGCAGAATTTAGAACTGCATTACAGCCAATGTATGATAAGTATAGCAAAGAATTTGGAGAAGACTTATTCAAGATGGCAGATCAGTACAATCAGTAAAGGAAGGAAGCATTGGGGTGAAAAAAGAGAGTATATTTCACAAGATAATCTGCGGATATAATCGCGCAGAAGAGGGGTTGCTGATAGCAAGTCTTGTATTCAACGTAGTATTGATCTTTGTACAGGTCATTATGAGGACGGTATTCAGAAATTCACTGTCTTGGTCGGAAGAGTTGGCACGTTATATCTTTATCTGGCAAATCTGGCTGGGTACCAGTATCGCCGTAAGAGAAAATGAACACATTCGTGTAACACTTATTTATTCGTTTTTTAAAAATAAGTTTATGCAAAGAATTATTCATATTATATCAGATGGGATATGGTTTGCCTTCAGTGTATTCATGGTAATTAATGGTAATATGCTGCTTCAATCTATGATAAGCAGAAATGCCACCTCTTCAGGTTTACGTATTCCGTTGGTCTTCGTCTATTTAGTTTTGCCACTGGCGTCGCTGCTGGTATGCATACGACTATTGCCTGTCCTTTATCGGGATATATGCGGAAAGATAGATGAGACGGAAGAAGCTTTGGATGGGGGTGAGATCTGATGGATGCAGCAGTACTATTTGGAACATTTTTTATTCTGTTATTTTTAAGCGTGCCCATCGGATATGCCATTGGTATTTCCAGCTTAGTGGCGATTTACCTGTATTCCGATATTCCACTTGTTATTATCGCTCAGAATGCAATTGCAGGCGTGGATTCATTTCCACTTCTGGCTATTCCCTTCTTTATGCTGGCAGGTAACTTGATGAGCAGCGGAGGAATTGCAAAACGACTGGTCGATTTCTTTAATGCATTATTTGGGCATATTACCGGTGGTCTTGGTATTGTAACTGTAATTGTCTGCATGTTTTTTGCAGCGATCTCCGGTTCTGCAGTTGCTACTGTTTCAGCAGTCGGTGCGTTTATGATTCCAGAGATGGTAAAGCATGGTTATAACAAATCGTTTAGTGCAGCACTTACCGCTGCTGCCGGTACGATTGGTGTTATCATTCCACCAAGTATCCCGTTCGTAATTTATGGAGTTGTATCGGGAACTTCGATTACTAAGATGTTCACCGCGGGGTTTTTACCGGGACTTATGATGGGTCTTGCACTGATTATTGTATGTTATTTTGTTTCTAAGAAGAATGGCTACAAAGGAAAAGAGACACGGTCTACGGGACCTGAGATTATGAAAGCATTTAAAGATGCATTTTGGGCGATCCTGTCACCGGTCATTATCCTTGGAGGAATTTATTCCGGGTTCTTCACACCAACTGAGGCGGCGGTAATATCCGTTGTGTACTCCTTTATTGTAGGTGTGTTCGTATATAGGGAACTGGATACAAAAGGTGCTTATAAATCCTTTAAGGATGCTATCGTTGTGAATGGTTCTACTACATTCATGGTAGGATTTTCTACCGTATTCGCAGCGTTCCTCACGATGGCACAGATACCGAATGCAATTGCGGGTCTGATTACAGGCATGACAGACAATAAGTTTTTAATTCTATTAATTATTAACATTTTCCTCTTAATTGTGGGTATGTTTATTGATAATATCCCGGCAACTATTATTTTAACACCAATTTTATTACCGATTTGTATGTCATATGGAATGAATCCGGTAACATTTGGTATTATGCTGACGATGAACTTGGCGATTGGTTTCTGTTCACCGCCATATGGTATCAACTTGTTCGTAGCTTCCTCTATATCGAAAGTATCCATAGAGGAATTGACAAAGAGCATTATAAAACCGTTAATTGGTCTTATAATTGTCTTGCTACTCATTACTTACCTGCCTGTTCTTACTACAATGTTCATATAATACTAAAAAGGGGCGCCTGGACATCTGGACAGGCGCTTCTTTTTGGAGTAATATTAGTAGTATAACCAAATTATGGAAGGAATATACATGAAAACATTTAACTCAATAGCTGATAAAAATAAAAAAGTAAACTATACGGAATTAGCTTATGATGCAATTAAAAAACTAATTATGGATGAAGAGATAAAACAAGGAGATTTAATTGGGGAAAATCAGATTGCCGAATATCTAAACATGAGCCGTACACCGGTTCGCGAAGCGATTAGACGGTTGGAAGCCGAAGGTGTTCTATATGCCAAACAAGGTTTGGGTACATTTCTCTGCAGACTTAGCTTAAAAGATATCAAAGATGTTTTTGAAGTCAGGGAAGCATTAGAGATTATTGCATCCAGAACGGCTATTCGGGATATTACGGACGAAGAGGCACAGAAACTTCGTTCGGAATTTTCAGAGCTTTTAGAACGGCACGTACGAGGTGAAAAGATTGATCGAATGGAATTTAGCGAAATGGATGGGAAAATCCATAATTTAATTGTAAATAGTGCCGAGAACGAGTATGTTAAATTATTATTGGATCAGATTAATTTTAAAGTAAACCGTTACCGTATGATTTCTTTTAAAGTTTCATTGGATTTGGAAGAGAGTACGAGACAACATTTAGATTTACTGGATTGCATTTTAGAGAGAAATGAAGAGAAATTCACCGAACATATCAGGGCACATATTAGGTGGTCCCTTAAAATTCTCCAGGAGAATTTTGACTATAGTTAATAGTCGTGATTTATAATATAAATACGAACGCCGGGAGATATATAACAAATGGATATGGGTGGATTGCTGGAGACTATATTTGCGTTATTTGGAGTCGTTTTAATTGGATATGTAATCAATAAACTTGGAATTCTGAATGAAAAAATCAACTCGGGTATCACGGCACTAATTGTAAAAGTGACATGTCCGGCTTTGATTATCCATTCAGTATGCGTAGAAAATACCCATGGAGATCCTGAAAAAGTTTGGCTGCTTTTATTTGTGGGAGTTGTATTATATGTTTTTTATATTTTGATAGCCAAGATAATCGTGATTCCTTTTCGATTACCGATCGCAGATGCTTCGGTATACGAGATGATGCTGGTATTTTCTAATAATACATTTATGGGTTATCCACTGGTAAAGGTACTATATGGCGATACGGCATTATTTTATATGTCTCTGATCCATATGCCTTTTAATTTATTGATTTATACCTATGGTGTTTACCTGGCAAATCGAAATGTTAATCATCATGTGCAAATAAAGATGAGGGATTTACTTAGTCCCGGATTGATATCATCAATTTTAGCACTCATTATTTATTTAAGTGGATGTTCCATTTCAAAACCCATCGTGAAGATATTGGAATTGACTTCAGGTCCGACCACGATGCTGTCTATGCTCATGATTGGCTCATCGCTGGCTATGATTTCATTTCATGGAATCTTTCGGGAGTACAAGCTTTTTTTTCTTACCGTGATACGTTTGATCGTGATGCCGGTATGCGTCTATTTCATTGCGAACCGGTTTCTTTCTGACCAGGTTATCATTGGATTATTAACATTATCAGCGGGACTGCCGTCCAGCACGATGGCGGGAATGATCGTAACACAGTATCATGGCAATGTCGAAGTGAGCTCTCTTGGGATTGTTATGACAACCTTCTGTTCGATTCTGTCGATTCCACTGATCGTACACTGGTTCTTAGGATAATCCGGAATCCTGTTTATTAATTTGCTGAGAGGAGAATTGAGATGGTTGGAATTGTAGTGGTATCCCATAGCCATAACCTAGCTGAAAGCGTGGTAGAATACACAAAAATCATGGCGGATGGAGCACAGACAGCGGCTGCCGGAGGTTTGGAAGATGGCAGCTTTGGCACTAGCTTTGATAAGATTTATCAGGCGGTGGACTCTGTTTATTCCGAAGATGGCGTGATTCTCATCATGGATCTGGGAAGCGCCGTGATGACAGCAGAGATGGTGATCGAAGCCTATGGGAAAGATAATGTGCAGATGGCAGATTGCCCGGTTTTGGAAGGGGCTGTGGTTGCGACGATCGATGCGCTTTGCGGCATGGCACTGGATGAGATTCTGGAAGCACTGAACGAGGTAGGCAGAACTGCCAAATTTTAATATCAAGGGGCTCACATGATATTCCGTAAACATGATTCTTTGAAAAAGACATACTACAGGAGTTTTTTTGGACTGATCGTAGTGCCGATTCTCCTTATATTTATCATATCTTTAAGTATTGTTAATGTGATGATTCGCAATGCAGCGATTGTCAATATTCAGAATATGCAGGGCAGTATTACCTCTGCACTAACTGAAAATATCAGGGAAGCTTCTTTACAGCTTTCCCATTTTGTGTATGTTAATGATGGGGAATTAGTGAAAACGGCGGCGGAGAGTGACACCGCAGACACCGGTGCCCGATATTCTGCAGAGAAGAGTCTGGATCGTCTTTTTCAAACAACCATGGCTCCCGGGCAGAGAGTCATATCGGGTATGATTTATATGAAAAATAGACGAAATACCTATCTGAAAGATGAAATTGTGATTCCGATGAGCGAGATCAGGACGGCAGACTGGTATGCAGAGGCATTAAAAGAACCTAATATCGTCAAAGTGGGAAGTTATGATACAACGGTGTCACATATGACTTATTCCAGACTCAAACGCCGGGAATTTATCATCGTGACGGCTCTTTCACCCGATGATTTTGTGGATCGCTCCTCCAAGATAGAGATGATCGCACTTTTTTCTACTGCTCAGGCAGGAGCACAGATTAAGAATTATAATAGAAAACAAGAAGGCACGACGGTTATTTTGGATGCGAATGGCCATGTTATTTATGGAAATTTCGAACAGGAATCCGCGGATCGAATCATTGGGGAATTAGATGTACAGCATGTGGGCGTTTCCCACCAGACAATCAACGCAGGAGAAGGAAAGCGTGGACGATATACATTAGTGGTATCAGATGTAGAGGGCAGTGGATGGCGGATTGCCACATATGTAAAAACAGCTGCTCTTACAGCGAAATTCGGAAAGATTGCGTGGATGGTTCTTTTGGTCCTTATCATTTTGATGATGCTTTTTTATCTGTTTTCCAAGTACTTTCTTAAGAATATTATAGAGCCGGTGCAGACGATGGTGGAGGGATTGAAAGAAGTAGAAGATGGTAATCTGAATACCCGCTTGGAACCCTCAGGACAGAGCGAGATACGCAATATGCTCCATTCCTTTAACCGGACAGTCAGACGATTAAAAGCATCCACTCTGGAAAATGAGGAAATCAGAGAAAAGAAACATCGGGCGGAGATGCAGGCACTCCAATCACAGATTAATCCACATTTTTTGGTAAACTCATTAAACTCTATTCGCTTTATGGCGCAGGTTTCCAAATATGATGGAATTCGTAAGATGGCAGAGGCCATGATAAAAATTCTCACTTGTTCATTCCGCAGCAATTTGAGCTTTTATACGGTAAAAGAAGAATTAGAGGTATTGGACAGCTTTGTTTATTTAATGAAAATTCGTTATTCCAATGGATTTGATATTACCTATCAGGTGGAGCCATCATGCCTTAATTTTGAAATACCCAGATTGATTCTGCAGCCAATTGTTGAAAACTCTATCGTGCACGGATTTGAAGACATGGGAGAGGACATGGGTCATCTGGAATTGACGGTTTACAGGGAGGACACATTTATTTATTTTGAAATAAAAGACAATGGAAAGGGAATGACAGCCGAGGAAGTAGACCATCTGCTGCACCCAAAAGAACGAGCGGAGAATGATAATTACAGTATCGGAATTGAGAATGTCTATAATCGCTTAAAACTGAATTTTAAAGAAAACTGTGATATGAAGATCGAGAGTGAGCTTGGTTCTTATACTAAGACGATAATAAAGCTTCCAATCATACCGGAGGGAGGAACTGCAGAATGAACAAAGTACTGATTGTGGATGACGAGACAATTGTGCGGGTGACACTGCATTCTTTGGTAGACTGGCAAAAATTCGGTTTTTCAGTGGAGGCGGATTTTATGAACGGTCGTCAGGCACTGGAATACATGAAAGAACATCGGATTGATTTGATGTTTACAGATATGAAGATGCCTGAGATGGGTGGAATCGAACTAATCGAAAACCTTAATAGAGAAGGAAAGATGCCGGTGACGATCGTGCTGTCCGGTTACGATGATTTTGATTTGGTGCGGGAGTCGTTTCGATTGGGCGCTTACGACTATCTCTTAAAGTCAGACCTTACCGGGGAGAATCTGGAAAAAATCCTCACGGTACTGAATGAATCGATTTTTAAAGATTATAAAGAGAATACAGAGAAGCTCGAAGTAGCGGCAAGTGTGACAGGAGCAGTGGAAGAACTTAAGAAGGAACTGGAGCCGGGAAAATACAGTGTGGTAATATTTGAAATCGATGACTACCGCAAACAGGCGGCACGGTTTTTAGGCGCAGAAGAAGATCTGAAAAAATCAATGCTTGAATTGGTCAGACAGATTCCCCGAGTTGCCTATAAAGCCAAGATACAGGCGGTTTCGCCATACCGGTATATCATGTGCTATCGGGTGATGGATCCCAATTTATTTCACCACAATATTACATCTACCGTGCGCCAGATTCAATCGGTCTGGCGGGATTATATGAATCTTACGGTCTCGGCAGCAATCACTGAAGAAGTGGAGCGAGACAAACTGGACGATGCAGTTTTGGAAGCTTATGAATTATTTAAACTGGTGCCTTTAAAGGGAAAAGGTGCATTGTGTGCAGACTGGGACATGAAAAAACAGCTTGAACTGCTAAATCAGTTGGTTGAACCCTATAAAATCCTTGTTTCTTCTCTTTATTCAGCTGATATTTTAGTACTCAATGAAGAAAAAAAGAGATTCTTTGCGCAACTGAGGGAAATGAATAAAGAACGGGCACAGATGGAAGCAATATCGGTCATTGCGCTGCTGTCACTGAAATTTCATGAGTGCGGCGATGATTTTTATTCGCTTTTTCCTGAAGAAATCGATTACTATGAAAAAATTATGCGTCTTCAGAATACGAGGGAGCTGGAACTCTGGCTGGGAAACTATTTTGGCTGGGTACTGGATTATATAGGCAATAAACAGGATAATAAACAGACCAATATCATATTGAGGGCGCGTCGTTTTATGATGGATAATTGCGCCAATCCGGAATTGACATTAAAAAGTGTGGCTGATTATGTGGGACTCAATGAAAAATACTTTACCACCAGATTTACAAAAGAGACCGGCTCTACCTTTACTAATTATCTGACGGATCTGCGCATCCAGAAAGCGAAAGAGCTGATGAATACAACCGAACTCAGAATCTATGAGATCAGTGAACGCGTAGGTTATCGAAATGTGGAACACTTTAACCGGACATTCAAAAAAACGGTGGGTGTCAGCCCTCGGGACTATAAAAGCCGACCCCAGAGTAAGAACTGACGATATATCAAGAAAACAAACTATATCTCATAGCCAGACCTCTCCGTAATTGATAAAATAAGGATATCAATTACGAGGGAGGTTTTATTTATGAGAAAGAAATTATTAGCGCTCACCATGTGTGCGGCGATGGCAGCAGGTTCGCTGGCAGGATGTTCCGGATCTTCGGATACGACAGCTACTACCGCTGCAGCAGAAACAGAGGCAGCAGCCGGAGAAACGGCGAAAGAGACAGAGGAAGCAAAAGCATTAAGCGGTGATTTGGTATTTGCAATTTGGGATAACAACCTGATGGATTATATCGATGAAAACGATATGGTTGGAAAATTCCAGGAAAAATATCCGGATGCGAATATCGAAGTAGAAAAAATCAAGGATGACTCTGAATACTGGAATGCGATGAAGATGCGTGCATCGGCTAATCAGCTTCCGGATGTTATGTTCAATAAGCCATTTACCTTGTCCAGATTTCAGGACAACTTATTGGATCTGTCTGATTTAGAGGCAGTAAAGAATAATGAACTGGCAGCAGGATATGCAATGGATGGCAAGATTTTGGGCGTTCCTATGACAGCAGGTTATGAATATGTATTTTATTGGAAAGATTTATTCAAAAAAGCAGGTGTAGAGGTTCCTACTACTTGGGGCGAATTTGAAGAAGTGTCAAAAAAACTTCAGGAATTCTACGGTAAAGATAATGCAGACTTCATGGCAGTGGCATTGGGTGCTAAGGATGAATGGCCGGATTACCCTTACATGGAATTTATGCCGGCATTAGTAAACGGTAATGGACAGAACTGGAATGATATGGCGAAAGTTAACCAGCCATTTGCAGAAGGTACTGATATTAATAAAGCATACAAGAAAGCCAATTCCCTGTTTACTTCCGGTGTATTTGGTAAAGATCCACTGGGTCTTGGCAATGATCAGGTAGTTTCTTTGTTTTCACAGAAACAGGCAGCGATTTTGGCTCTGGGCGACTGGGGACTTCAGAATATTCAGGATGGCGCTGAGGATATCTCCGAATTGGGAACCTTCTATCTGCCGGTAAGAGATACAAAAGAAGATCCATACCGTGTCATCGTGCAGGGTGATTCTTTCATGGGCGTTACGACCCACAGCAAGAATCCTGAGCTGGCTAAGGCATTTGTAGAGTGGTTCTACAGCGAAGACTGGTATCCGGGATACATTAATTATGTGACCAGTGCTTCTTCGATGAAGAATTTCCCAAAAGACAAGAATCCGGTTTTAGCAGAAGCAGATACGGCACAGCCTGATAAAGAACTGGTAATGTATGATGGCGGCGGCGATGATTTCCAGAAGATTCAGAATGAAACTGCATTTGATTATAAAAAATTAGGTGCAGAGATGTTTACCAAGGGCTTTGACTTAGATGCAAGACTGAAAGAGTTAGACACTAAGTGGGAAGCAGCAAGAGGAAAACTTGGAATTAAATAATAGGTAAAACGTTTTCCATAAGAACCGCTGCGACATGGTCAGAACCAAATGCAGCGGTTCTTTTTATAAAGGAGGAAGAGTTTGTGAATTCGCTGGCTAGAAAAAAGAAACAATTTATTGTTTTATCGTTGATTATACCAATACTTTTATTAGTTGCCTTTGTTGTATTTCCGGGTATTGATTTACTTCGAATGAGCTTTACTGATTGGGATGGACAGTCGCCGACCAGTCATTTTATTGCATTAGAGAATTATAAAACGATGTTCCACAACAAAGATTTGTGGCTTTCTTTGAAGAATAACGGTGTGTATTTCTGTGTGCATCTGCTGATGATTCCGGTGGAACTGGCTTTTGCTGTTTTGCTTACCTCGAAACTGAGAGGAGCAAAATTCTATAAAACGATGGTATTTATGCCATATATTATCAATGGAGTAGCCATCTCTTATGCATTTTCGTATTTCTTTTCTCCGATTAACGGTGCATTTGATGCTATATTGAATGTGATGCAGATGAGCGAACTGACCAGAAACTGGCTGTCTGATCCAAAGATTGTCAATTATGTATTGGCATTTGTATCCTTGTGGCGTTTTTCCGGATATCACATCATTCTTTTCATGGCAGCACTTCAGTCTTTGCCTCAGGATGTAATGGAAGCGGCCAGAGTGGACGGAGCTAATTTCTGGCAGATATTTAAATACATTCAGGTTCCATCCATTATGCTGATGGTAGATTTTGTACTGTTTGATAATATCCGCGGTGCTCTCCAGGTATTTGATATTCCGTTTGTTATGACATCCGGAGGTCCCGGGTACGCGTCTTCCACCTTTACACTTTACACGATCGATCAGGCATTCACCTATTCGAACTTCGGACTGGCGTCTACGATGGCAGTGGCTATTATGCTGATGATTATCGTAATCTATGTCATTCAAAATAAGATTATTCATGGAATTATACTGAAAGGAGATAAAAAAGGATGAAAAAAAGCACGATTTCCCAACTTATTAAACAGATTATTTGTATTTTGATGGTTCTGATCGTGATGGCTCCCATCTTGCTGACTTTGTTTGCCGCACTAAAAACAAAAGGTGATATGGTGAAGACTTCGCCCCTCCTTCTCCCCCCGGCCGGACGCATCACACTGGATAACTTCCAAAAGGTATTAAAAGATAAATATCTTTTTATTGGATTAAAAAATACGGGAATTATTTTAATCGTCAGTATTTTCTTTAATGTATTGTTTGGAACATTGACCGCATTTATTATCGAGCGGTTTGAGTTCCGCTTTAAAAAGGTGATCGTTGCATTGTTCTTTATCGCTATGCTGATTCCTACCTTTGTGACAGAGATTGCCAGATTTAAAATTGTGAATGGTCTGCATCTCTATAATAGTTTAGGCGCTCCGATTGTCATCTATGTGGCTTCGGATCTGATGCAGCTCTACATTTACCGACAATTTATCTCTACGCTTCCGGTTTCTTTGGATGAGAGCGCGTTGTTGGATGGCTGCAGTTATTTTACCCTGTTCACGAAAATCATCTTCCCACTTTTGGCACCGGCCACGGCTACGGTTGTCATCATTAAAGCGATTGTAATTATTAACGATATGTATATTCCTTACCTGTACATGCCGGCCAACCGATTAAAGACGTTGACTACATTCCTGATGAATTATGCCAATGCACAGCAGGGTTCATGGCAGCTTTTGGCAGCGGGTATTATCATCGTCATGCTGCCTACCATTTTAATCTATATGTTCTTCCAGAAGTATATTTTAGCGGGAATTGCAGCGGGAGCAGTGAAAGAATAGACGTAGAATAGGCAAAGAAAGGAAGACGAACGTGGCGAGAGCGGAATTATCCTGGCTGGAGGATCCTGAGGTGTTTAGGGTAAATCGATTAGATGCTCATTCAGATCATCGGTTTTACTCTACAGAAGCAGATATGGAGGCAAAGAAGGAAACTTTGCTGCAGTCCTTAAATGGGCAGTGGGACTTTTCATGGAGTCGGTGCCCGTCAGAACGACCGGCGGATTTTTATAAAGAGGATTATGATTTACCGGGATTTAAAACAATTGAAGTTCCCGGGCATATGGAACTTCAGGGATATGGTGGGATTCATTACATCAATACCATGTACCCATGGGAAGGTCATGCAGAGCTTCGTCCCCCCTATATTGACTGGAAAGATAATCCGGTCGGCAGCTATGTAAGACAATTCGACTTAAAGGACGAATGGACGGATAAGAGAATCTGTATCTCCTTCCAAGGCGTGGAAGAGGCTTTTTATGTCTGGCTGAATGGAATATTGATTGGTTATGCAGAGGATACATTTACCCCATCGGACTTTGATCTAACTCCATATATCAGATCTAAGGGCAATCGGCTTTGCGTGGAGGTGTATAAAAAAAGCTCGGCATCGTGGATTGAAGATCAGGATTTCTTTCGCTTCTCCGGTATATTCAGGGATGTATTTCTTTATGCAAAAACAAAAGTTCATGTAGAAGATATGTGGGTACAATCCGGACTTGCAGAAGATAACCGGACAGGAATCTTGGCACTTTCCTTCAAACTTTCAAAACAAGGTTTACAGGGAGAAAGTATTTTCCTAAATCGTATGGATGAGGAAAATCTGACTGCGGAACTGCTTTTAAATGATTTAAGTGGTAAAACAATGTGGAAATCTTCGCTGACTCATCCGGACAATGGAGAAGATGCAGATGGTGTGTTCTTTAAAATAGAGCCAATCACTTTATCGAATATATTGCCATGGTCATCCGAACACCCAAACATGTATCAGTTTATACTTAAATTATATGACAGCGATGGACATATGATAGAAGCAGCGACCAGCAGAACCGGATTTCGTCGGTTTGAAATCAAGAATAAAATCATGTACCTCAATGGGGAACGTCTGATTATTAACGGGGTGAACCGACATGAGTGGAATCCACGGAGAGGGCGGGCAATTACGGCAGAAGATATGAGGAAGGATATAGAAATTCTTAAAAAAAATCATATCAATGCAGTAAGAACCTGTCATTATCCCAACCAGAGTCTGTGGTATGAACTTTGTGATGAAAATGGAATTTACATGATGGATGAAGCGAATCTGGAGAGTCATGGATCATGGCAGAAGATGGGGGTCTGCGAGCCGTCGTGGAACGTACCGGGCAGTCTTCCACAGTGGGAAAGATGTGTGGTAGACCGAGCGGTATCGATGGTACAGCGGGATAAGAACCACCCGTCGATCCTCTGGTGGTCCTGTGGAAATGAATCCTACGCGGGAACCTGTATCCTGGCCATGAGTCGCTATTTTCATGAAAAGGATTCGTCGAGGCTGGTGCATTACGAAGGTGTATTTTGGAACCGGGCATTTGATGAAATATCGGATGTGGAAAGCCGCATGTATGCCCCTCCGGCAGAGGTGCGCAGGTATCTGAAAGAGGAAGCAAGGAAACCATATTTGCTCTGCGAATACATGCATGATATGGGAAATTCCATCGGTGGAATGGAAAGCTATATTAGACTTTTTAATGAATTTCCTATGTATCAGGGTGGTTTTATCTGGGATTATATTGATCAGGCGATCTACCGGAACGATGTGGATGGAAACGAAGTGCTAAGCTATGGGGGAGATTTTGGTGACCGTCCGACCGACTATGCATTTAGTGGAAATGGCATTGTATTTGCCGATCGCACGGAGAAACCGGCGATGCAGGAAGTTCGCTATTGGTATAGTAAGGAAATAGAGCGGGCTGCATTAGATGAGCAGAATCGAAAAAAAGCAGCAGAAGCGGATCTGGAGATACAAAATCGAAGAAACAATAAGATAAATACAAAAAGCGGCAATGGTACCGCTGTGTCGAAAGAAACAGAATTTGAAGTAATTCGCGGCGATGTGACGCTGGGAGTGAGGGGAAAGGGATTCCATCTGATCTTCTCTTATTCGGAGCATGGACCGGTATCTTTCGTTTATGACCATAAAGAGTGGCTCTATCGAGCACCCAAGCCGGCTTTTTGGCGGGCATCTACAGAAAATGACAAAGGGAATGGATTCCCTCTTAAAAGTGCGGTGTGGATGGGCGCAGATCAGTTTATTTTCTGTACGGGATGGAACGTAGAGGACAGCATACCGAATCAGGTGACCATTCGTTATGAATATGAGACATGTACAAATCCAAAAACTTCTGTGACGGTAGCCTATACCGTGATGTCGGATGGAATGATACGGGTAGACACGCAGTATAAAGGAAAACAGGGACTGCCGGAGCTGCCGTTGTTTGGAATTCGGTTTGTACTTCCCGAACCGGTCACACAGTATAAGTGGCTGGGTCCGGCCGGAGAAACGTATCCGGATCGATGGAAAGGCGGAACCTTTGGTGTGCATGAGAGTGAACCGGATATTCCTGCATATCTGGTTCCGCAGGAGTGCGGAAACCATATGAATACAAGATGGATGCAGGTGTGGAGTATAGATGATGAAATAAAGACCGGACTGGAATTTATCATGGACAATCAGCCATTTCATTTTTCGGTACTGCCTTATACACCGCAGGAGTTGGAAAATGCAATGCACAGAGAAGAACTTCCCTCGGTACACCGAACCATTGTTACAATCCTTGCCAAGATGCGTGGGGTAGGTGGGATTGACAGTTGGGGCAGCGATGTGGAATCGGATTATCACATTTCAGGAGAAGAGGATATCGAATTTTCTTTCTTTCTTCGATGCCCACAGAGGTAATGAACTAGACAGGGCGCAGATGCGATATCTGCAAAGCAGACCCTTGATCCTATTAACATACAGCTAATATTTTTTTACAAATTTCGCTCCAAGCTGCCTTTTGTGTATTTGGCTTTGGAGCTATTTTTGTGCTATGTCTCATCGTAATTATCGTTTCAAATATGGCATCGGACAATCTTTTTTCAAACATATCAAGCGTTGTTTCATCCGGCTCATCAACGTGTTTCATTAGGGGGGGCGCTACAAATGTGATGGCACTGTCTTCTATATTATCCGCGATCCAGGGCTGCACTCCGGGCAAATCGGTAGCAATCACGTTCAGCCCACAAGCCAATGCCTCGATGATAACAAGCGGCAGACCTTCAAAAAAGGAAGGCAAAACAAATAAATCACAGGCATTGAACTGTGATGCAAGTTCCTGCTGGCTGAGTTTTCCTAAAAAAGTAACAGGGAACTTGGATTGTTCAGCTATCGTATGAATTTGGTTATACTCATGGACATCCCCGGATCCTCCGGCCAAATACAGTTCAAACCCGGAGTCGTGGGGGTATATGAGATTTAAACTGTTCAACAGCGATATCACACCTTTTTTCTCACATATCTTACCGGCGTATATGATTTTCTTAATGGGGGAGTCTTTATCAATGCACCGGTCAAAAAAGATGCCGCTGTTATATCCACAGCCTATTACGGTTATCTTATCTTCCGTCACATGATATAACTTTGAAATCTCCTCTTTTTGATTTTGATGAAGTGCAAATATATGATCCAAGTTGGCAATATTTTTCTTTATCCGATCATTGCATAAATCGATTTTTTGAAGCTGCCTTAAATCGGTGCCATGAGATATCGCAAAAATCTTCTCTTCCGGAAATCGTTCTCTGATTATGGCCGTCAGAAGATATAAGTGATGGCAAAGGATGACATCCGGTTTGAAATGGTGAATGACAATCTCCATCTGCTGCAGAAAGGCTGTTTCAAACAGGTTCACCATGGCAGGCGTCAGGTCTTTATAACATGTACTTTTATAGGGCATGGAATCCGACATCCCAAGGACATCAAATGGCAGTGCATCCGTACGGTAACGAACCGGATAGAATGAAACACCGTCGGGAAAATCAGCGGTATCTTCTATACTGATTCCGGCAACGACTGCCTGCGTATGCCCCAGAAGCTTAAAGTTATTTACTAATTCGGTCAAATAAGTACCACTTCCGGTAGAGTCCGGTTTTTGAGCTGAGACGCTAAGTATTCGCATAGAGAATCTCCTTACCAATAAAATTTATTATAGTATAGCATAATATCGTTTTTTTGAGTTGCTTATTAAGAAAATCAATACAGACAGGGGGCGAATGCAATCAAAAAGACCTGCGGAGGGGGCCACAGGTCTTTTTAACCGATTTACAGATTATGCTCTTTTAGCTTTTTCAAATTCACTTTTATCAAGTTCACATACCGGGCATACCCAGTTTTCCGGGAGTTTATCCCACTTTGTTCCTGCTGCGATTCCGTTCTCCGGATCACCTACAGCTTCGTCATAAACATAACCGCAAGGGCAAACATATTTATCATAACCTTCTGTCTCTGTGTAAACTACTTCTGTCAAAGTCTCTTTTTTATTGATATCCATGGTGTCTTCTCCTTATTTGATGAAATATTTATTTGGTAAATAATTATTTAGCAAAATATCTGTTTAATAAACCTTCAAACGCTCTGCCATGACGTGCTTCGTCTTTAGCCATCTCATGTACTGTATCGTGAATGGCATCTAAGTTAGCTTCTTTTGCACGTTTAGCTAAGTCGAATTTACCTGCTGTAGCACCGTTCTCGGCATCGATACGCATCTCCAGATTCTTCTTTGTGCTGTCGGTTACGACTTCACCTAAAAGTTCTGCAAATTTGGAAGCATGTTCTGCTTCTTCATAAGCGGCTTTCTCCCAGTACATACCAATCTCAGGATAACCTTCTCTATGAGCCACTCTGGACATAGCTAAGTACATACCAACTTCTTTACATTCGCCTTCGTAGTTTGCTCTTAAATCACATAAAATATCCTCGCTTGCGCCCTGTGCCACGCCAACAATATGCTCAGCAGCCCATGCTCTGTCTTCTGTCTGCTCTTTAAATTTTGAAGCCGGTGCTTTACAAATCGGACATACATCAGGAGCGGAATCGCCCTCGTGAACATAACCACATACCGTACATACAAATTTTTTCATTTTATTTCTCCTTTTCATATTGAAATTATAATTATTTGTGGGGGTCAGTTAAAACCGTTAATCAGTAACAGTAATTATTACTAATATTAGAATACCATAACTTTATTCCGTTGTCAACATCAAATATTATTTTTTAACTTGTTAATCCATGGGAACAAGTACCGCAGAGACCGTAAAAAAAGACAGTGTGATCTTCAATTGTACCATCTACGTATTTTTTTGCTTCTTCTTCTAGTTGGACAGCGGTATTCATAGGAATATCTACAATGCTGCCACATTTTTTACATACGTAATGATAATGTGGAGAAGTGTCGTAATCAAAATGGTCGGTGCCATCACCACAGGCAAGTTTTTGGATTTCGCCGAGATCTACCAGGAGATTTAGGTTGCGGTAAACAGTACCCAGACTGATATTAGGAAACTGTTCACGGATACTGGTATATAAGGCATCCGCAGTGGGGTGATCCCTACGTTCCATCAGGCATGCCTTAATGGATTCTCGTTGCCGGCTGTACTTAAGCGTTTTCATAAGCAGCTCCTTTATAATAGTGTTTGCAGTTTGCAAAAAAATATTAGCAATAGATTCTTTTTGCAAAGAAACAAATAGTGATAATAGTTACTATTATAGTATGCACGTTTCTTTTTTATTTGTCAATCCCTAAAT
>JAVWRQ010000015.1:0-24224 GCA_036634775.1 Clostridium sp. | reverse complement strand
AAATAAAAAATAGTCCCCATGATTTATTTACTTGGCGTTGCCCCATCAAAGTGATATACTACATGATATACCAGAGAAAATACCATAGACATCAAGAATACCACAGGAGGTATAGGGTGAACAAAAAGCAGATACGGCAGGCAGTTTCAGATCTTACCGAGAAGCTATGCGGGAAAGATTTTCTGGAACGGTCCGGACTTAGTAAAAAAAGTGTATTGATGTTGATGAATAAAGAATATTGGGAAGAGCAGATGGAACGTTTACTTCCGGTTAAAAGACGTCTTTCCTGCGGTGAGATTTATGATGTATGCCGGGAACCGCTCCTTTTAATCAGCCGTGAGCCAAACGATGGGTGGATGAAGTTCACTTATGAATATGTGTGCCATATCCTGTATCCGGATGAGGGGTTTAAAAAAGAAGCGGTACCCTATGAGTTTGGCGCATTATTTTATCTGACAGTGCTTCAATATTTCTTTGATAAAGAAAGAGAGAATCTTCCATTTGAACCCATGGTGGATTTTGGGCTGTTGGAGGATGAGGAAATCGAGAAGTATGAATCGGCAGGAGAGTATCGCCGATTTAAGAAGACATTTTATTATGAATATATTTATGAGATGATGAGACTGAACAGTGAAGTGACGCCGTTTAGGACACTGGAACATATTGCCGGAGTGCACTATGTGGCTATGACCGTGGCGAGAGGACTGAGGGCGGCGGGAGTGCCGATTGATTTGACCCTTGTTTCAGGCGCGGCAGCAGGGCATGATTTGGGAAAATTCGGCTGCAAGCCCAATGAACGGGTTCCCTACCTTCACTATTATTATACCAATCAGTGGTTTGATAGTCATAATATGGAATATATTGGGCATATTGCAGCCAATCATTCCACATGGGATTTGGAACCGGAGAATCTGTCTGTGGAGTCCCTTGTTTTGATCTATGCGGATTTTCGTGTAAAACAAAGCAGAGGAGAAGATGGACGTGAGATTACGAACATCTCAAACCTGGATGAGGCATTTGAAGTCATTTTGTCAAAACTGGATAATGTGGATGAGGTGAAGCTGCGGCGTTATCGCTTTGTTTACTCCAGATTACATGACTTTGAAGAATATATGAAGTCCCTGGGGGTGGATGTGAATTTAGATGGGCATCCGGCGAACGTGGTGCCGATGCCGGACATTTCCCTGAGAAATACGGCACAAACCGTGGAATCCCTGGTCTTTATGGGGATTGAACACAATATTGACATTATGCACCGCATGGTAGCTGAGCGGCAGTTTGGCAATCTTCTGGAATCGGCCAGAAGCGAAAAAAGCTGGAAGAATATTCGGGCTTATCTCAACATTTTTGGGGAGTATGTTGCATATACCAATGATAAACAGAAAGCACAAACACTGGTCTTTTTATATGAATTATTGATGCATCGGGAGGGAGATATCAGGGCGCAGGCGGCTAAACTGATCGGAATTGTGATTGCTCAGTTCAATTCAGGGTACCGGAAAGAACGCCCAAACGATAGGCCGGATCAAGCACAGAAGATGGTATTAAAGATTTGGAACGACTATCTGGGGATGATTATAAAACCGGATCAGAAACTGACGGCTCGTCATAAAAACCGCATTCGTTCAAATTTGAAATTAGTCCTGGGATCCATCGTGGAGTGTGCCGGTGCAGCGGATCTGTCGCAATTTTTGCAGGCTTTTTTGGCATGGTATGAAAATCCCGAGAGGTTAGAGGGAGAAGAAGCATTTGTACTACTGGATTCGGTACAATATATGCCTTTTGAACGGTGCAGCGAAAACGATTTGAAAAACTTGTCGGAATTTGCTATATTTCATGCGAATAGTTCTGATGAGAATGTGCGCATCGCTTCTTGGCGGGCATTTAAACTGATTACTGCCTATGCACCGTCCCGTCCCTATTGTAAAACGATTGGGGAATGCGTGAACAGCACGGAAACGGATACGAATATTACTATGACATTTCTCAAATACCGGGTCTTAAATAATCTGGGTATGGATACCACGCATCAGCAGGAACTGCTTTATAAGAACGATGTGGTTTCAGATATCTTTCTGGATAATTTAAAATCACTGACTCCGTGGGTGATCAAAGCGGTGAATATAAAACTTCTTTTAGACCAGGTGGAACATGGCAAACGCGACCATATTCTGCATATAGCGGCTCACTTATCTAATTTGATCAAGGTCAGTGAACACGTGGTAGTTCGTCACGATGCCGGTCATGCATTGCTTCGCATGGTACATCTTCTGACACCCGATCAGCAGAATGAGATTGCAGTAGAACTGGTGAAGGGGCTGGAAGTGGGCGAATATGAATTTTCCAAATATATTCCCAGTTATCTGGGCGAGATTGCACTGTGGCTGCCGCCGGAACAGTTGGATGAGATCCTTTTGTTTATAGACGGTCTGATGGCCAGTTCCAATGATCAGATTGTATCCGTGGCATTAGATACGGTAGGGATTCTGATTGAGTGCTATCCATGCTATAAAGAACGCTTTGAGGAAGAGAATCGGGTGCGGGAAGAACGCAAGCATCGTTTACTGGGTATGATCTTGACCGGATTGGCAAATTACAGAGAGACCGTGCGGCAGGAAGCCCTTCTGGTGATTGGGCAGACCATATTTGGCTCCAAACGTTTGACCACAGAGGAGAAGCGACAGATTTTTGCTCTTTGCCTGAAAAAACTTTTATTTTTATTAAATGAGAATAAGGGGGAGGAACTGACTGCTTTTTATCGGGCGGCGGCTCTTTCCAATATTTGCCGTTTTATTACATTTTATCGTCTGACCGAAGGCGAATTTGATATTGAGGAACGAACAAAAGTAGCGTTTTTCCCGGGAACGTTTGACCCATTTACGCTGTCTCATAAGGGAATTGCAGAAGCGATACGCGACTTGGGATATGAGGTGTATTTGGCAGTAGACGAATTTTCCTGGTCGAAAAAGGTGCAGCCGCATCTCATTAGACGACAGATCGTTAATATGTCGGTGGCCGATGAGTTCCACGTCAACTTATTTCCGGATGATATTCCGGTGAACATCGCCAATCCGTTGGATCTTGAACGATTGGAAGCGGTATTTGCAGGCAGGCAGGTGTATATGGTAGTGGGAAGTGATGTCATTGCTAACGCATCCTCCTATAAGAATCCGCCCGGCGAACACTCGATTCACAGTATGAACCACATTGCTTTTAGACGGGTCGGTGATAAGAATACAGATAATAAGTACAATCGTAAGATGATGGAAACCATTACGGGGGATTTGATTGAACTGGAACTTCCGGAGCGCCTGGAAGACATCAGTTCTACGAGAATTCGTGAAAATATTGATTTGAACCGGGACATATCGAATCTGATTGCCCCGGCGGTGCAGGAGTATATCTATTATAACAGCCTTTATCTGCGGGAACCGGAATACAAGCCGATTTTAAGAGCAAAAGCCATTGCCTTTGAAGAAGTGAACCAGCCGGGAGACCGGAGGCTTATTTTGAAAAATACGGCAGAAGATAATCGCGTCGTGGGTTTCGCAAAGATTGAGTATGTTGCGTCCGAAGAATTGTTTAGTGTATTAAAACGAGTCGATCTGGCAGATTTGGTGAGAAGCCACACCTCGGGGGAAATTCTTTTGATTTCCGGAATTTATGTGAACCGTGATCCCATGATCCACGATGCGGAGCAGCTTCTTTTGACCGAAGTGCTGGCTCGTTCGTTTGAGCATAAATGCAGCTATGCGATATTCTTTCCGGTGGATGGCTATTGCCCGGATCGGGTACTGTCTGCTATTAAGCGCCAGGGATTCGTGCGCTCGCCTGAATTTAAAGAAGAAGCACCGCTCTATCTGGTGGATATGCACACGCCGCTGGTACTGGTGCAGAATCTGGAAACGACACTGAAAGAACCATTTTCCAGTAATGAACGGGTACTCAAGGCCATTTACAAGGCGCATGGCGACCTTCAGATGGCTATGACCAACTTTTATCCGGGACAACTGGTGCTGTCATTCTCTGCCAGTGTGATTTATCATCGTTTGGTAGACAAGATTACGTCATTGAATGAAGTTCCCGGCGAACAAGTGGTTCCGAAACAGTTGGGCAAGTATATGTGCGTGCCTTTTGGCAAGATTTTGAGGGGAAAAGTAGTGCCTAACACGGTGACGAAAACGCTCCATACCGATAAAGTATTCGAACCGGATCTAAGTGAGGATACGATTGAAGCATTTCGATACTATTCACCTCTTCGCAGCCAGATCAAGGCGATTAAATCCTTTAACCGTCCCGTGATTCTGGTGGATGATATTCTTCATCGCGGTGGACGCTTTGAAGCTCTGGAGCCAATATTCAAACAAGAACAGGTGGAGATAAAACAAGTCATCCTGGGGATGATTTCAGGATATGGACGGGATACGATGGCGACCAAGAATGTGGATGTAGACAGCGTTTATTCGATTCCCAATCTAAAGTATTGGTTTGTGGAGTCTACCTTATATCCATTTATTGGAGGCGATACAGTGCGTCGGGATACGATGAAAGTAGCCGGCCTGATGCCATCGGTCAACATGGTCATGCCATATGCGGTTCCTCCGTTAAAAGATTGTGGGCGAGATGCCATGTTTGATTTTTCTGCTTGCTGCATTAAGAATTCCAGAGATATTCTTTTGACCTTGGAAGCAGAATATCGGGCAAGATTTTCCAGGAACCTGACATTGAACCGACTATCGGAAGCCGTTATATTGCCGCTTTGCCCCGATAAAGGCGACTGCGTGAGCTATGACCCAAATTTAGCGGCATCGGTGTATTTGGATAATGATTTACAAATGTTATATAGAATGCAGAAAATGATAAAATAGGAGGAATTGGATATGGGTATCTACTATTACAAGGTGGAAGGACAGCTTTGCTGCTCCTTGATAGAACATTTACCTTTTGACCGGGTGGAGGAACCACAGGAATCCACTTCTCTCGTTTTTCTGTTTGACCGTGAGCCGGGCAGCTGCCGCGCTTCTTTTAAAGTCAATGAACCGGAACTTTTGTTCCAGACCGAGGAAGATGTATCATGGCTGAATAAGAATAAATTAGGAACGAATAGGCAGGTTCCGTCGGCACTTTTAGCTTCGATAGAAGCGGGTACCGTGCGCGCCGTTAATATGCGCCATCCCCAATTTAAGGAAATTTTAAAAGAGACATTTACGAAGCAGAAAAAACGAGTTCATATTCTGGCCATTGGTGACGTGGGTAGTACCTTGCTTACCGGTCTTCATCTGCTGGGCGGCGATGTAATTGAATCCATCGGAATCTGTGACATCTCCGATCAAGTGACGGCCAGATGGGAATTTGAGGAGAACCAGATTGCTTATCCCTGGGATTATGATGCATTACCGGAAGTAGATGTGGTGAGACCGGAAGACTTATTCAAATGCGATGTTTTTGTATTTGTGGCATCCAAGGGGATCCCTCCGGTAGGCTCCGAGGTAAAAGATGTGAGGATGTATCAATTTGAAAATAATTCTAAGATTGTGGCAGGATATGCAAGACAGGCCAGAAAAGAAAAGTTCAAAGGATTATTTGCAGTCGTTTCTGACCCGGTCGATCCTTTGACAAAGACGGCCTATTTGGAAAGTAATCGAAATGATGCCGGAGAATTTGATTATATGGGATTGCGTCCGGAACAGGTTCATGGTTTTGGATTGGGCGTTATGAATGCCCGTGCTGCTTATTATGCCAAACGGGATGATCGGTTTACACAGTTCTTGACAGAAGGGCGTTCTTTTGGCCCTCATGGGGAAGACCTGGTCGTGGCCGATTCCATCGAAAATTATAACGATGAGTTATCCAAAGAACTGACACAGCTTACAGTGACTGCTAATCTTAAGATGCGCGCCATTGGATTTAAGCCATTTGTGGCACCTGCTTATTCTTCCGGAGCGATTTCTCTGATTCTGATGATGCGGGGATGCTGGCACTGTGGTTCCGTGTTTTTGGGCGGTGTTTACATGGGCGCTAAAAATCGTTATACTCCATATGGACTGGAAACCGAGGTACTGCCGCTTCCTGAGAAACTTTATGAGCGAATATTGCTGGCACAGAAAAA
Organism: Clostridium sp.; assembly: GCA_036634775.1. Classification (GTDB taxonomy): domain Bacteria; phylum Bacillota; class Clostridia; order Lachnospirales; family Lachnospiraceae; genus Otoolea. The sequence continues at coordinate 18,115 of JAVWRQ010000015.1, read as the reverse complement.
TTTGCAGAAGATCATTTAAAACCATTTGAATGAAATAAAGAAGGGGAGCGATGACTTGCCTGATTTAAAAATGACGATAATCATGCCACGAAATGAGGCCGCGAAGAAAAATGAACGACTGGCGGATGTACTTGAATATGCTTTTTATAATAAAAAGCATGATGTAATTAATACAGCAGATGAATTGCGAGACTATCTGGATGCACAAGATACCGGCCACCTGCTCTTATTTGTGATTGAATTGGGCAATACCGGAATTAATATGGAGTACTACCGCATGCTCCATTTTATAAGAGAGCATGAGAATTGTCTGGAAGGCTATATCGGCGGTTTAGTGGTAGATGGAGACAGTGACCTATTTACAAAATCAGTAGCGGGTGAACTGACTTTTACCGCCAACGGTGCTGGATGCACATTTGTAGGAAAACCGCTGGTGGAGGGGACAAAAACACTGTCTAATTTTGCGATTGTAGCTCAAAATATGAATACAGATTGTCAGACCGCTTATAAGGAAAGTGTAAGAGTACTGGTAAATGATATTTGTACGTTCAACTATCCGCAGTCTATAAGACCCAACCTCTTGGTACTCCACGCATCCAACCATGAAACTTCCAATACATTTGCACTGTGGAATCAGGTGAAAACAGGACTGGATGATTTTGACATTACAGAGATCGGACTGAGAAATGGCGACCTATGCGATTGTTCGGGCTGTCCTTATAAGATGTGCCTGCACTTTGGAGAAAAGGGAAGCTGCTTTTATGGGGGCGTGATTGTGGATGACGTGTATCCGGCGGTGAAAAAAGCGAATGCGATCCTGATGCTGTGCCCCAATTACAATGATTCGTTATCGGCAAATCTCACGGCGTTTATCAATCGCCTGACGGCACTGTTCCGCACCACCAGATTTTATGATAAAGCGTTGTTTGCCATCGTTGTATCCGGATATTCCGGCAGCGATATCGTGGCAAAACAGTTGATTTCAGCACTTAATATGAACAAGACATTTTACCTGCCGGGGCATTTTGCCGTGATGGAAACAGCCAACAATCCGGGGGCGGCAGTGAACCTTCCGGGAATTGAAGAGCGAATCAGCCGTTTTACAGAAGATATTAGAAAGACTCTTAAGAGAGAAGGATAATGGATGAAAGGCAGAATACATAATCAACACAATAAAAAAATCCTTTGGCTGTTGCTGCCACTTCTGATTGTGTTATATCTGGCAGTCGGAGCGGTAGCACCGTTTATTTCCTATAAAAAAATGCCGGAAGATGCAGAGCTTCACCCCGAACTGGAGGCTATGATTGACCGTGAAAATAAGGAAACGGTTGATCGCGTCATGCTTTTAGAAACCAATGAAAGTGCGTGGGAGGAACGCCTGCGTTTTTTAAATCAGGCACGGGAACGGATTATTCTTTCCACATTTGATATGCGGGAAGGTGAGAGTACCAGGGATCTGTTTTCTCTCATTTTGGAAAAAGCAGACGAAGGGGTGAATGTGAAAATTGTGGTGGATGGATTTCCCGGAGTTGTCAGGATGATGGGAAGACCTTTATTTGAATCAATTGCGGCTCATCCCAATATTGAAATTCGTCACTATAATCCTATTAATCTATTAATGCCGTGGAAGAGTCAGGGAAGAATGCATGATAAATATGTGATTGTAGATGATCTGGGATACATATTGGGCGGACGAAATACATTTGATTATTTTATAGGTAATTATGATACAAAAAACAAAAGTTTTGACCGGGAAGTGCTGGTCTATAATTCGGCACATGGAACCGATGCCGGAAAGGAAAGCTCTCTTAAACAGGTAGAAACTTATTTTGATACTATTTGGAATTTAGACGTGACGAAGCCTTTTGCTGAAAACCATAGATTGGCATCGGGAAAAAAGATAAGAGAAATCAGAGGAGAACTGGAAGACAGATTGAGTAATATAAAAGAAGCACATTCGGATTTATTTGAGATTCCGAATTATATTCCGGTTACCTATGAGACGGAGGGAATCTGTCTGCTATCTAATCCTACGGGAATATATGGGAAGCAACCGGAGGTCTTTTATCAGTTGATGAAACTGGTGGAAAAGGCAGGAGAGAAAACGGTGATTCACACCCCCTATTTTGTATGTAATCAGTATATGGAAGATACTCTGAAAAAAGTAAATGATAAAATTCCGGATTTAAAAATTGTATTTAATTCCATTGCAAATGGAGATAATTTTTTTGCTTCCAGCGATTATATGAGGCGAAAAAAACACTTGGTCAATTTGGGAATTCCTATGTATGAATATGACGGAGGAAATTCAACGCATGGTAAATCACTGGTAATAGGGAGTGAAATTGCTGTGATCGGTTCCTATAATATGGATCTCAGAAGCACCTACTTGGATACAGAACTGATGCTGGTAATCAAGAGCACTAAATTGACCGAGGAATTGCAGCAGAATATGCAAAAAATAGAAAAAGACTGCAGAAAAGTAATCACTTCTACAGAATATGAAATAAAGCCGGATATAAATGTAAAAAAAATATCACCGTTTCGTATGATTGCAATGAAAATCGTGGGATTTGTCATGCAGCCGGTTCGTTTCTTAATATAGAATGACATAAATCCATATAGAAAAAAACGATATATCTTTACAGAAAGTTCAAATAGAAGTATACTAAAACACGATTATCTGACAGATTCGACCGATGAATCTGTTTCAAAGAATGGAGCTTAGATAGAATATGAAACCATGGAAACGCACACTGCTCATAGGGTGCATTATTGCACTGACCTCTCAGTTGTACTGGGATGTATTTGTGGATAATTTCCGAATTTCAGCTTCGGTTATACTTCTGCCAATTCTTATTATGACGCTGGGGACACAGGTTCATACCAGAACCGTATGCTTTGTGACCGCCTGCATTGTCTATGTGTTTCGTGTCGCACTTTTGCTGCTTCGTGGGAGAGACCTGGAGATGGCGATGATACAGATCTTCCCCAATGCCTTATTTTATCTGTCCTATGGAATTATTTTTAAAATGCTTATTAAAAACAAGCATGTGGTAAAAATTGAGCGGCTGATAGTTACTATATTTATTTGCGACTTAGGTGCCAATATAGTAGAGGTGTTTTTGCAGGAAGAGCTGCATTATCAGACACTGCCGGATGTCCTTACCATTAAATATCTGGTACTGATTGCCTTTATCAGAACCTTGATTGCCGGACTGATTCTCATCGGAGAACAGCAATATCGTGCGTTGCTTAAAAAATCGGAACATGAGAATCGTTATCAAAGATTATTCCTGATGACGACAGGGCTTAAAAGTGAAATCTACTTAATGCATAAGAACACAGAAGAAATTGAACGTGTCATGAGCAACGCTTACCGTCTGTATGAAAAAATCTCTGCGCTGGAGCTTCCAAATGAGATGAATCAGATGGCGCTGGCCATTGCCAGAGATGTTCATGAAATCAAGAAAGATTATATTCGGATCATTCAGGGGGTGGAAGAAGAGATTGATGAAGAATATGATGAGGCGAAGATGAACTTTCAGGATACGCTGAAGATACTGGAGTCCTCTACCTATCATATGCTGGCAGCAAAAAAATTGGATGTTAGACTTTTCTTTGATTGCCGGGATAATTTTATCACCAAAGAGCATTATGTCTTGATGGCAGTGCTCAAAAATCTAGTTAATAATGCAGTAGAGGCGATTGAAACAAAGGGTGGACGTGGTGAAATTCATATTTCCGAGAAAAAGAAAGATGACAGATACATATTTGAGGTAGATGATAATGGACCGGGAATTTCAGCAAGACATCTGCCTAATATTTTCAAGATGGGATATTCAACGAAATTTGATGAAAAAACGGGCAATATTTACAGGGGCGTAGGATTGTGCGGCGTTAAAGATGCAGTAGAAGAGCAGTTCGGGGGAACAATCGATGTGAAATCCACACCGGGGAACGGAACAAAGTTTCATGTAGAGATTCCTGCTGAAAAACTAGAGGAGTTATGAGATGGAAATTTATATTGTAGAGGATGATATTTCAGTCATCAATGTATTAGAGGATATCATAGAAGACAACGATTTAGGGGATGTATGCGGAACCTCAGAAGGAAATCCGGGTAATATTGAAGCGATACTTGACTTGAACCCGGATGTGCTTCTGGTGGATTTTCTGATGCCGGAAAAAGATGGAATACAGTTGGTGAAGGAACTGAAAGAAAAGGGCTGTAAGGCCAGATGCATCATGATTTCTCAAGTTTCAGCCAAGGAGATGGTGGGGAAAGCCTATGATGCGGGCATCGAGTTCTTCATCAGTAAACCAATTAATATCGTGGAAGTTAAATCGGTGATTCAGAATATTGAACGGCAGATTCAGAACGAGAAGACACTTCTTAATATCAGAAAGATGTTTATGGCGGAGATTGCCGATATGCCGAAAGAGAAAAAAGCAGATGACGAGTACGCTAAAAAACTGCTTCAGGTTTTGAACCGTCTGGGGATGTCCGGCGAAAAGGGCGGAGATGATATTTTAAAGATATGTCATTATCTTCACTATAATAAACGTTCGATTTCCCAAGTCAGCATCGGTGAGCTTTGTAATATTTTAAGTGATTCTCCAAAGAATATGGAGCAGCGGATCCGCAGAGCCATTGCAGTGGGGATGTCGAATCTGGCTCATCAGGGAATCGAAGATTTTATGAATGAAACATTTTCGGCCTATTCCAGCACTTTATTTCCATTTGAAGAGATTCGAGCCGAGATGGATTACATCCGCGGCAAGAGAAGATATGGCGGAAAAGTGAGCATTAAGAAGTTTGTGGACAGTCTGATGCTGACGGTGGAACGAGATTTGAACGAATAAATATAAACACGTTATAAACAATGTTAAAAGAGTGTTATAAATTTTAAACGTATTATTGAATTATTTTGAAGTTTTTTGATGCATGCGTTCTATACTTACCTCTGACGAAAAAAACAATATATGGAGGTAATTAAAATGAAAGTAATTGAGCTTGATATGTATCAGGCAACCGCGGTTGCGGCAATCGTACTTTTACTGGGACGTTTACTGGTAAATAAGGTTGCTATTCTTCGTAAGTACTGTATTCCGGCACCGGTTGTGGGCGGTTTCATCTATGCAATCGTTCATCTGGCAGTAAGAAGTGCAGGGATTGTTGAAATTTCAGCAGATATGACGTTGAAAAATGTATTTATGGTAGCATTTTTCTGTAGCGTTGGTTATACAGCATCCTTTAAGATGTTGAAAAAGGGTGGTATTCAGACCTTGATTTTCCTTGGTCTGGCAGTCGTGATGGTAGTGCTACAGAACTGCTTAGGTGCGGGTCTGGCTACTGCATTTGGTCTGGATCCAAGACTGGGTCTGGCGACCGGTTCCATTCCTATGGTAGGTGGACATGGAACGGCTGGGTCCTTTGGACCTCTGCTGGAAGGCCTTGGGGTAGCGAACGCTAACGTAGTGGCGATTGCATCTGCTACATTTGGCTTAGTTGCAGGCTGTGCCATCGGCGGACCGATTGCCTATGCAAAGATTAAAAAGTACAATTTAAAATCTTCCGCCATTATCGAAGGCGCAGAGCAGACAGTAGAAAAGGATGAGACCGGTTCGATTGACTCCAAGAGATTTTTAGATGCTTTCCTGTATCTGATTATTGCAATTGGTTTAGGCACGGTTGTTTCTATGTTCCTTGGAAAGATGATGACATTCCCATTCTATATTGGTGCCATGCTTGTCGGCGCAATTATCCGTAATATTATGGATGCACGTAAACAGGAAATCCCGATGGAAGAAATCGGAACACTGGGCGGTTCTTGCCTCTCAATCTTCCTTGGATTGGCTATGATTGACATGAAACTGTGGCAGTTGGCTTCACTGGCTCTTCCATTAATCGTAATGCTGGGTGCTCAGACGATTCTGATGTTCCTGTATGCATACTTTGTAGTATTTAATGTTCTGGGTAAAACCTATGATGCAGCCGTTATGACCACCGGTTTCTGCGGCTTCGGTATGGGCGCGACTCCTAATGCCATGGCTAATATGCAGGCAGTTACGGGACAGTACGGACCGGCACCTACCGCATTTATGGTTGTTCCGTTAGTAGGAAGTTTGTTTATCGATTTCTTTAATGCAACCATTCTGACGGGATTTATCAACTTCCTTAAATAAACAGGTTTTTACTGATTTATGCAACATAAACAAAAGATAATAACAACTATAACGTGATATTAATTTGATTATACAGACGAAATGAGTTATAATAATCTAAGAACTAAAAATCTCACAAAAACTATGGAATTACAAGACAAAATTTGTTAAAATGTAATTACACAATCAATTCCATTGGGAAAGTGAAAATTTTAAACAATAAAAAGTAGGAGGTATTTTAACGATGAGCAAGTATGTAGACAGAGTTCTTGCCGAACTCGAAAAAAACAACGCACACGAGGCAGAGTTCCTTCAGACAGCTGAAGAAGTATTATCTTCACTGGGTCCAGTTGTAGACGCACATCCGGAATATGAGAAGGTTGCTCTTCTTGAGAGAATGGTTGAGCCAGAGAGAACAATTGAATTCCGTGTTCCATGGGTAGATGACAATGGTCAGACACATGTAAACCGCGGATATCGTGTACAGTTCAACGGCGCTATCGGACCGTACAAGGGTGGCTTACGTTTTGCTCCTTCCGTAAACTTATCAATCATGAAATTCTTAGGCTTTGAGCAGACATTTAAAAACAGCTTAACAACACTCCCTATGGGTGGTGCTAAAGGTGGTTCTGACTTCGATCCTAACGGTAAGACAGATGGAGAAGTTATGAGATTCTGCCAGGCCTTTATGACAGAGTTATATCGTCATATCGGACCAGACGTTGATATCCCAGCTGGTGACCTTGGTGTAGGCGCTCGCGAAATCGGTTATATGTATGGCCAGTATCGTAAGATCAGAGGCGCATTTGAGAACGGAACAATCACAGGTAAAGGCAGATCCTTCGGTGGTTCTGTAATCCGTCCTGAAGCTACAGGCTTCGGCGCTGTTTACTATGTAGAAGCAGTTATGAAACATGAGAATGATACCTTAAAAGGCAAGACAGTTTCACTGGCAGGCTTCGGTAACGTTGCTTGGGGTGCAGCTACAAAACTTGCTGAGTTAGGTGCTAAAGCTGTTACATTATCCGGTCCGGACGGATACATCTATGATCCAGAAGGCGTTATTACAGAAGAGAAGATTGCTTACATGCTTGAGATGAGAGCATCTGGACGTAATAAAGTTCAGGATTATGCAGACAAGTTCGGCTGCCAGTTCTTCGCAGGCCAGAAACCTTGGGGACAGAAAGTTGATATCGTTATGCCATGTGCTACACAGAACGATGTTAACATGGATGAAGCTAAGAAGATCGTTGCTAACGGAATCAAATACTACATCGAAGTTGCTAATATGCCAACTACCAATGATGCTCTTAAATTCTTAATGGATCAGAAGAACATGGTTGTTGCTCCTTCTAAGGCTGTTAATGCAGGCGGCGTGCTTGTATCTGGTCTTGAGATGAGCCAGAACAGTGAGAGATATTCATGGACAGCAGAAGAAGTTGATTCTAAACTTCATCAGATTATGACTGGTATCCATGATGGTTCTGCTGAAGCTGCTGAGAAATACGGCTTAGGCTACAACTTAGTTGCAGGCGCTAACATTGTTGGATTCCAGAAAGTTGCTGATGCTATGATGGCTCAGGGCATTTGCTGGTAATCATAAGATTTAGTGAAGTTTAAGTACATAACAATTGTATAAAGCGGTTGTCTGATAAAGGAGGCTGCTGCATTAAGTAGATAATGTCTGATGGAAGGCATGTGGCTTAAGGCGGCAGCCCTTTATTAACAGATAATATAACCATAGAATTTTAATTTTGAAAGGGGCAATTATTATGAAGTGTCTTATTATTGATAAAGTATATGCAGGTATTGCCACAGAATTGGGCAAATCCATGACTGTAAAAACAGCAGCTAACCTGCCTTCTTCTAAGGAGCAGTTAATTGCAGAGATCGGCGATGTAGACGTATTAATTATGCGTGTAGATCCAAAGATCGATAAAGAGATCTTAGATGCAGCTAAGAACCTGAAAGTAATTGGCGTATGTGCAGTTGGTTTAAACCATGTTGATCTGGAATATGCCAAAGCAAAAGGAGTTCAGGTATTTAACGCACCGGGACTGAATGCCAACGCAGTTGCCGAGCTGACGCTTTCTAAGATGTTAGACATCTCCCGTGGAACTTTTACAGCTAACTATGATGTTAAAGTAAACCATGAGTGGGATAAATATAAATTCGAGGGTCGTGAACTTCGCGGAAAGACTCTGGGCGTTATGGGATTTGGCCGTATCGGCCGTCGTGTAGCAGAACTTGGCCGTGCTTTTGGTATGACCATTGTTGCTTATGACCCATTCCTGAAACCGGAAGATTTCGAGAAAGAGAACGCAAAAGGGATGGAGATCGAAGATCTGTTAAAAGTATCCGATTTCGTATCCATTCACGTTCCGCTGACTCCAGAGACAAAAGATCTGTTCAATGCTAAATCTATCGCAGATATGAAACATGATGCAGTTGTTCTGAATATGAGCCGTGGCGGTATTGTAAATGAAAAAGATATGTACGAAGCTTTAAAAGCCGGCAAAATTGGCGGCTATGCAGCTGACGTTATGGAGAACGAACTGGCAGGCAGCGGTCTGACCGGTAACGATACATTTGCAAGCCCACTCTTTGAGTGTGACAACTTCATCGTTTCCCCACATATTGGTGCTCAGTCTGTAGATGCATCTAAGGATATCGGTATCCATATTATCTCTAAAGTAAAAGAAACATTAGGACTGTAAGACATATAGGTTCGAAGAAGCGATACATAAGCTAAAAGCAGTAAAATACCGGAAGATTATATCTCCTGATATTTTGCTGCTTTTTTATGTAATAGGAAAGTGCTCCTGAAGTGCCCCGAAGTGATCGCGATTTGGATAAAAACCTATGTCTTTTGCATACAATTAAACACAAAACTTTAGATTTGTAAGGTAAATAGAAAATATTTTAATGTTTTATATTGCAATTTGACGAAAATAATTGTATAATTGCTATTATAAGTGTAGCTGATTTGCTTTTGAAAATCCGGCACATTTTAACAAATTCATTTTAAGGGAGGAATAATTTTATGAAGAAAAGGTTAATGGCATTGGCGATGGTATCAGCGATGGTTTTATCCGCATGTACCAAATCTACGACAGCACCGACGACGGCAGCACCGGCAGCAGGTGAAACAACGGCAGCAGCAGCGGAGACGGCAGCACCGGCAGCTTCAGGAACTGCACAGACACTTAAACTTGCAACCGGCGGTACAACCGGTACATATTATGCATATGGTGGTGTTATAGCGAATACGTTGAATAGTAAACTACCAAACGTACAGCTGAATGTACAGTCTACAGGCGCTTCTAAAGCAAATATTTTCCTGATTGATGATGGTGAGGCTGATGCAGCTCTCGTACAGAATGACGTTATGGATTATGCTTCTAAAGGAACCGATCTTTTTGAAGAAGATGGAGCCGTTACTACGTTCTCCACAGCAGCAGCTCTTTATGCAGAAGTTTGCCAGATTATTTCCAGCGGTGACATCAAGTCCGTTGAAGATTTAAAGGGCAAGAGAATTTCTGTTGGTGATGCAGGCTCAGGCGTTGAGTTTAACGCTCGTCAGATTCTGGAAGCGTACGGAATTACATTTGATGATATTGAAGTAAACAACTTAAGCTTTGGCGATTCTGCCGACGCATTAAAAGATGGTAAGATTGATGCATTCTTCTGTACAGCAGGTGCTCCTACAACGGCTATTTCAGAACTTTCCACAACAAATGCTATTAATCTGTTGGGAATTGATGATGCACATGCAAAAGCACTTCAGGACAAATATGCATTCTATACCCAGTATACGGTTCCAAGCGGAACTTATAAAGGGGTAGACAGTGATGTGGTTACCGTTGCTGTTAAAGCTACTTTGATCGTATCCGATAAATTAAGCGATGATGTTGTATATGAATTAGTAAAAGGCATTTTCGATAATAAAGATGCGATTGTATCCGGTCATGCAAAAGGCGCAGAACTCGATACAACCTATGCAGTTGAAGGTATCTCCGTAAAATTCCATCCAGGTGCAGAAAAATATTTTAAAGAAGTAGGCGCACTTAAATAAAAAGCCTGCCGTTCAAGATGAACAAAAGGGCTATAGCTGCAATAATACTTTTTATTATTGCAGCTATTTTTACATTAACCGTTGTTTCACGAAGAGGATGGTATCTGACCGTTAGAGACGGAGACTCAAAAGCAGTCTATGCCAGATATTCAGTAGCAGATGGAGATGAATTTTCCATTGGATTTATTCATTCGGTTAATAAAAGTCCTTTAACCGATATATATCAGATCAGAGAACACAAGATTTATGTGGTTCGCACCATTTATTATGGATTCGGTGCCGGTGTTCAGACGGAGATCGAAGATGGACAGACGCTGACATATGGAGACAAAGGCGAGATGATTATATCCGGATTTGATCGGGAGATACCACACCTTTCCTATATAGTAGGAACCGTATCCGATCATGTGCTTACCATTCATGGAAAGGAAATTAGTTTGAGAGACCTATGTGGCCGCAACTCCACAGTAGAATTCACCTGTGAGTTTCAGCCCTTTTAAAAATAAAGTAAGGGGGTATAGGTATTAATGGGCGATGAGAAGAAAGAGAAGGATGTTAGTGAAGTAACAAAGGTAACGGATGCAATTGATACATCGACGGGCAGTATGGCTGATGTAGACAAGATTATGAAGAAATATGACAGGGAATCCAACATACGTTTTTACGAAGGCGTACCGAGAAGTATCATTAAGTACCTGTTAGCGGCATTTTCGCTATTGATGGTCTATATGAATCTATTTGCCAACTGGGATGAGCGTGTGAGACGTGCATCGTTCGTAGGATTGATTATTATATTTGCATTTCTGGTCTATCCGGCCAGAAAAGGCGACAGCGGTGCGAAGAGAAATTATATTCCGTGGTATGATATTGTTCTTATGCTTCTCGGAAGCGGTAGCTTTTTCTACTATGTTATTAACTTTGATACGATTATTAAACACGCAACAAGAATCAGCCAGGTAGAAGTAATGCTGGGCGTAATCGGTGTTCTGGTGTTGGTAGAAGCATGCAGACGAGTCGTTGGTATACCGATTCTGGTAGTGGCCACCTGCTTTGTAGCCTATGCATTCTTTACAGGCGCCAGCTTGAAATCAATTGTTTATAACTTATTCTATACCACCAGTGGTGTCATTGGTACGCCAATTGGTGTATGTTCTACCTATATTGTACTATTTATATTGTTTGGAGCATTTTTGGAGGGTACCGGTATATCACAGTTCTTTATCCAGGTAGCTAACTCCGTTGCCGGTGCATCCAGTGGTGGACCTGCGAAAGTGGCAGTTATCTCCAGTGCTCTTTGCGGTATGGTTTCCGGAAGCTCTGTAGCCAACACGGTTACGACCGGTTGTGTTACGATTCCTTTGATGAAGAAGACCGGATATAAAGCGGAATTTGCCGGTGCAGTTGAGGCCGCAGCTTCGACCGGAGGTCAGATTATGCCACCTATTATGGGTGCTGCTGCTTTCCTTATGGCAGAGATGGTCGGTGTTCAGTATCAGGTCATTGCGACTAAGGCCATTCTTCCGGCATTCCTTTATTTCTTGGGAATCTTTATCATGGTTCATTTGGAAGCAAAGAAACTGGGACTGAAAGGACTTAAGAAAGAAGAACTTCCAAACTTTGGAAAGTTGATTATCAGTCAGGGATATCTGCTTCTTCCTCTTGTTATTTTAGTTGTTATGGTTATGAAGGGGTTCACGATGTCCCGCTCAGCTGTATTTGCTACTTTCGTAGCGATTGCAGTAAGTATGTTCCGAAAAGAGACGAGGATGACTCCGGATGGTTTTGTGACCGCACTGGAGAATGGTGCAAAGAATACGATATCTGTAGGTGTTGCCTGTGGTATTGCAGGCATTATCGCCGGTGTTGTTACGATGACAGGTCTTGGCCAGCTGCTGATCTCTGCAATTGTAGCAGTAGCCGGTGACGTAACGATTGTTGCTTTGTTCCTTACTATGATTACTTGTATCGTGTTGGGCATGGGTGTTCCGACTACTGCAAACTATATTATCATGGCTACTACTTGTGCACCAATCCTGATAACCGGTATGCATATTGAGCCGATCGCAGCGCATATGTTCGTATTCTATTTTGGTATTGTAGCAGATATTACACCTCCGGTGGCACTGGCAGCTTATGCAGGATCGGCCATTGCTAAATCCAATCCGATGAAAACTGCAATAAATGCATCCAAGTTAGCGGTTGCTGCATTTATTATACCGTACATATTCGCTTTGAATCCGGCGATGCTGTTTATTAATACAACACCGGTTGGAGTTGTGACAATTATCATCACATCTTGTATTGGACTGTATGGTGTGGCGGCAGGATTGGAAGGCTTTATGTTTGTACGTATGCCGGTATGGCAGCGCTTGCTTTCTATCATAGGCGGATTGATGTTAATTGATCCGGGTACTTTGACTGACTTGATCGGTATTGCTGTTGTAGGTGTCATTATTATGATTCAGAAAACAGCACAGAAAAAGGAAAAAATGTTAGCTGCATAGATATTATGCTGACCAATAAACGAAAATTCCGGCCGCTATTCCTTATATGTGCTGTCGGAATTTTTGTTTATCCTAATTTATTGCATGATGAATGACATGTTTGAATAGGAATGGGAATGTAGGATATTTTCAGAGAAAACTATAGAAATATTAGGGATGATATGTTTAAATAGACATAGAAGTATCTTCAGAAAAAAATAGCACAGGAGGAATAGAAAAATTATGACAGATGATATGATAAATGAGACACCGGTTGAGACGATGGCAGACTATGCAAAAGAACTGGAGGCCTCTTATAAGAGAGTCAGAGCCGGCGATATCTTAACGGGAACGGTAATCGGAGTGACGGATACACAGGTGATTCTGGATTTAAAGTACTATGCACCCGGCATAATCGAAAAAGATGATTTAAGCAATAATCCGGATTTCAACATGAAAGAAGAGATTCACGAGGGAGATGAGATTACTGCTACTGTATTAAAAACAGATGATGGTGAGGGTAATATGATTCTCTCCAGAAAAGAAGCAAATGATAAGACTTCATGGGAAAAATTAAAGACGATGATGGAAGAAAGAACGATTGTTCCGGTGAAAATCGCAGAAATCGTCAATGCAGGAGCTATCGCTTATCTAGAAGGAATCAAAGGATTTATTCCGGCATCCAGAATCGATGCTTCCTATGTAGAGAATCTGGAAGAGTGGAGTGGAAAAACCATAGAAGCTACAGTCATTACAGTAGATGAAGAGCGCCAGAAACTGGTACTTTCCGGAAGAGAAGCAGCCAGAGCTAAGCAGGCAGTTGAAAAGAGTAAGCAAATCGCCAAATGTGAAGTGGGTGCGATTATGCAGGGAACCGTAGAAACGCTGAAAGATTATGGTGCATTTATCAGTCTGGAAAACGGACTTTCGGGGCTCTTGCACATTTCCCAGATTAGCAATCAGAGAATTAAACACCCCGGTGTTATCTTAAAAGAAGGCCAGACTGTTACCGTGAAGATTATATCCATAGCAGATGGTAAGATCAGCCTCAGTATGAAAGCACTGGAGGAAGATGATGCACCACAGGAAGTATTTGAATATAAAGAAGAGAGCAGTATATCAACCGGGCTGGGTGAATTATTAAAGGGCCTGAAATTTTAACGCAATCCAAAGGAGGGATGATATTATGAATATCCCCAAAAGTTATGATCAATTAGACCAGTGGACCACTGTCATGTTTTTATACAATTCCGCATTGAAGGCCATTAATACAAAGATCGAGATTTTGAATAATGAATTTATTCATATTTACAATTATAATCCCATAGAACACATCAAATCCAGACTGAAGACTCCGGATAGTATTGTGAAAAAGTTAAAGAATGACAACTGTGAAGTGACGATTTCCAATATGATTGAGTGTCTCAGCGATATTGCGGGCATTCGGATTATATGCTCCTTTACATCGGATATTTATCTGATTGCTGATATGATTGCCAGACAGAGTGATGTGACGGTGCTTTATGTGAAGGATTATATTGAAAATCCAAAGTCAAACGGGTATAAGAGCTACCACATGGTAGTGACGATACCAATTTACCTTACAGAGGGACCGGTAGAAACAAAAGTGGAAATCCAAATCCGTACCGTTGCTATGGATTTCTGGGCTAGTCTGGAGCACAAGATTTATTATAAATTCGAAGGAAATGCTCCGGATTATTTGGAGGCGGAATTAAAGGCATGTGCGGATATGGTAGATATGTTGGATGCAAAGATGTTCTCTCTGAATGAGGCGATTATGGAAATCGGCGAAGAACAGAAGAAGCAGAAAGAAATAAAAAGTCTGAAGATTCCGGATACAGGGAGAAAGAAAAAGCAGGTTATAAAGCAAACACCAAAATAAACCGTAGAATAGATGGGAAGGAGAAGATAGACATGAATACATCAGGTAAAGATTTAGAAAAAGAATTAACATGGAAGTTTCCTCATATAGGCAAAGAAGCTCCGAAACAGAAAGAGGAGGCATTTGCTTATTGTGAAGGATACAAAGCATTTTTAGACGTGGCTAAGACAGAGCGGGAATTTGTCAAGGAAGCGGAACAGCTTCTTAAAGCAAATGGATATGTGCCTTTTGAAGTTGGAAAGAAATATAGTACCGGCGATAAAACTTATTATGTAAACCGAGGGAAATCTTTGATTATGACCACCTTTGGACAGAGAAAAGCAGCAGAAGGTGTGCGCCTGAATGCTGCCCATATCGATTCGCCCAGGTTGGATCTGAAACCGACTCCGATGTATGAGAAGAGTGATCTGGCTTATTTTAAAACCCATTACTATGGCGGAATCCGCAAATATCAGTGGGTGACGATTCCATTGTCTATGCATGGTGTTATCATTAAAAAAGATGGAGAAGCAATGCATATTTCCATAGGTGAAGATGCAGGGGATCCGGTTTTCTGTGTAACCGATTTGCTCCCACATCTGTCTTCTGAGCAGGACGACCGAAAATTAAAAGATGGAATTAAAGGAGAAGAACTGAATATTATCATTGGTTCTCTGCCTTATGAAGATAGTGAAGACATTAAAGAACCGGTCAAACTCAAGGCCCTTGCGCTGCTGAACGAAAAATACGGTATTACAGAAAAAGATTTTACCCGTGCGGAAATCGAGTTCGTGCCTGCAGTTAAGGCATCTGATGTGGGATTTGATAGAAGTATAGTTGGAGCATATGGTCAAGATGATCGTGTTTGCGGTTATACCGCACTGACTGCAGAGATAGCAGCCGAAAAACCGGAATTTACCACGGTGACCGTTCTAGCAGACAAAGAAGAGACCGGTTCAAATGGTAATACAGGACTCAATTCGGATTTTGTACTTCACTATATTGAATATCTGGCACAGGCAGAAGGGGTTGATTATAAGACCGTGCTTCGAAACTCGATCTGTCTGTCTTCCGATGTAAATGCAGCGTTTGATCCTACATTTCCACAGGTTTATGAAGAAAATAATACTTGCTACATGAATAAGGGCTGCGTACTGACCAAATACACCGGTGCCAGAGGAAAATCCGGCAGCAGTGATGCTAGCGCAGAGACGATGGCAAAAGTAATTGATATTATGGAAGAGAATGGTGTATACTGGCAGATTGGCGAATTGGGAGCGGTCGATGCAGGCGGCGGTGGTACCGTAGCTTGTTATGTGGCAGGAATGAATGTGGATGTCGTGGATTTAGGAGTACCGATTTTATCCATGCATGCTCCATTTGAATTAGCTTCAAAACTGGATATTTATAACACATATAAAGCATTTAGGGCATTTTATAAATAGATGAGAATGTGAACTTTAAGTGAATTAATAAATAAACACTTTTTTTAGCGGGCTGTTTGTGGTATCATGTCTGTTATGTGTACAATAGAAAAACGAGAGAAGAGGATTTTTTATAATGAGAAAAATTTTAACAGTAGGAATTTGTACGATGACAGCCGTGATGCTTCTTACGGGATGCTCGGGAAAAAGTAAGACAGAGACAGCAACCGCTTCCGATGCGCAGGCAGAGACAACTCAGGCAGAGACAACCGCAGGAGAGACAGAACCATATGTGGCAGAGGGCAGTATTAAACTTGGTGACTATAAGAAGATTCCAGTGAATGTGATGAAGGTAGAAGTGACCGATGAAGAAGTAGATGCACAGATTCAGAGAATATTAGATTCAAACCCAAGCTACATGGATGTGGATCGTGCTGCAAAAGATGGTGATACCGTTAATATCGACTATAAGGGTCTGCTTGACGGAAAAGCATTTGATGGCGGTACAGCAGAAGGAAGCGACTTAGTTCTGGGATCTAACAGCTTTATTGACGGATTCGAGAGTGGTCTGGTCGGTACAAAAAAAGGAGATAAGAAAGATCTTAAATTGACATTTCCTGCCGAGTATCAGAACACGGATTTAGCCGGCAAAGAAGTGGTATTTCAGGTTACTGTTAATGCAGTAAAAGAAAAAACGATGCCGGTACTGAATGATGAGTTCGTTCTTAAAGTATCTCCGGAAGATAAGAACGTAGCAACTTTTAAACAGAGCCAGAAAGATAGCATTATGGAACAGAAGAAATATCAGATGGAGAGCCAGAGGAACTTTGATATTTTGGATGCCATTATAGCAAAATCCGAGATTGTCTGTGCAACAGCAGATGTAGATAAGGAATATGATACACAGATTCAGATGTACACCAGCCAGGCATCTATGTATGGTATGGACTTGGCAGGACTCGCTTCTGCATATGGTATGGATGAAGCCGGATTTAAAAATGAGATTCGAACGATGGCTAAAGAAGCAGCAAAGCAGCGGATGGTATTTGACGAAATCGGCAAGAAAGAGAAGATCACGGTAAATGATGCCGATCTTACAGAATTGGCAAAACAGAACAAATACGACGACTCAGCCGCTTTGATTGAAGCGTATGGTGAAGAAGAAGTCAACGATGCGGCAATGTCACAGAAGATTATGGACTTCTTAGTTGCTAATGCAGTAGTTACTACGGTAGATGCTCCGGTAGCACCGGAAGCTGAAACAAAAGCAGAATAGAACCAATATACAGTAAACGTGGCGAGAGGGATAGAGACATGCAGATATTGATCGATAGAATCCGAAAAGATGGAATCGTAAAACAGGGAAATGTTCTGAAAGTTGACCGCTTTTTGAACCATCAGATGGATATAGAACTTTTTAAGGAAATCGGACAGGAATTTGCACGCCGCTTTTCGGATGTAGAGATAAATAAAATCTTGACGATTGAAGCTTCAGGTATAGGGATTGCCTGTATCGCTGCCGAATATTTTCATGTTCCGGTCGTATTCGCCAAGAAAACCAGAACCAAGAATATCGCCGGTGATGTGTACACGACGAAAGTGGAGTCATTTACTCATGGTACGGTATATGATATTATCGTGTCCAAAGAATTCTTGGGAGCCGGTGACAAAGTACTTATAATTGATGATTTTCTAGCAAATGGTAAAGCCCTGGAAGGTCTTGCAGCTCTGATTCAAACTTCCGGAGCTGAACTGATGGGTGCGGGGATTGTCATTGAAAAGGGATTTCAAGACGGTGGAAGAGTGATTCGTGAGAATGGAATCAGACTGGAATCTCTGGCAATCGTGGATTCCATGGATGATGTGACCGGTGAGATCGTATTTCGCAATGAAGTAATATCATAATAAACAGATTGGATTATCTTGGTAGGCAGGTACTGTATCTCATGGTACCTGCCTATTTATTATGTAATAGGAATGTGCTCCTACTACATAATAACGCTCCGCTGTAGATGCGCACTTCATGTTAAGGAAACGTTTGCATTTGTGAGTATATTTCAGTATAATGAATTTATAGAAAAGA
>JAVWRQ010000014.1:49773-52806 GCA_036634775.1 Clostridium sp. | reverse complement strand
CTCCTGTATATAGTTGATGAAGTCAAGCATATATGAAAAGATTGACTTTGTCAAGAAAAAAATGAAAAACTGAAAATGAAAAATAATATAGATATTCAATGAAATGTGATATACTAACAATACTACAGACAATATTACAGAAGATACCAGTGAGGAAAAATATGTATACAACCATTGAATTATTTGCAGGAGCCGGTGGATTAGCTCAGGGTGTGGAAAAAGCGGGATTCAGACCACTGGGATTGATAGAGTTTGATAAAGATGCGGCGGATACATTAAAGAAAAACAGACCAAATTGGAATGTCATAAATGATGATATTGCAAATATTTCGTGTTTGGATTTGGAAAAGTATTTTTCAATAACGCGGGGAGATTTAGATTTGTTATCAGGAGGCGCTCCTTGTCAGGCTTTTTCATATGCCGGAAAAAGGTTGGGTCTAGAAGATGCAAGAGGAACGTTATTTTATCATTACGCACTTTTTTTAGAAAAACTTCAACCAAAGATGTTCTTGTTTGAAAATGTGAGGGGATTGTTAACTCATGATCATGGAAAAACATATGCAACAATGTTAAATATATTTTCGAATGCGGGATATACCATTGATAAACAGGTTTTGAATGCATGGGAACATGGTGTTCCACAGAAAAGGGAAAGACTAATCACAATAGGAATTAGAAATGATTTAGTGAACAGAATATCATATTCATTTCCAAAAGCGCACCAATATAAGCCGGTTTTGAAAGATGTATTATTAGACTGTCCAATAGGATTGGGGGCTCAGTATGGCGAGACGAAAAGAAAAATATTTGAATTAGTGCCGGCTGGTGGATATTGGAGAAATATTGATCCAACCATTGCCAAGGAATATATGAAAAGCTGCTGGGATATGGAAGGTGGAAGAACCGGTATATTGAGACGGATGAGCATGGAAGAACCATCACTTACGGTTTTAACCTCTCCTTCACAAAAACAGACAGAAAGATGTCATCCTTTAGAGGCTAGACCATTTACAGTTAGAGAAAATGCGAGATGTCAAACATTTCCGGATGAGTGGGAATTTTGCGGCAATATTTCAGCACAGTACAAACAGGTTGGAAATGCAGTACCGGTGAATTTGGCATATGATATTGCAAAAGAAATTCATGAGTCATTAGATGCCTTGGAGAGGAACAAAAGTATAAAGGAGGCAATGTGATGGAGTGGAAATTAAAATTTATATCAGAGAAAGATTTTGTAGATCATGTGAGTGCAACCATTGAAAAATATGGTGAGAAGTTGGAATCATTTGACATAAAAAAGTTCAATAAAAATATTATTGATCCTATTAAGTTGATATTTGATAAAACCGTGTACCAAACATCATGGGATGAGATGGTTGGTAATGAAATCTTTAGGCAACGTGATAAGTCTAATAATAATGATATTGGGTATTTTCACCAGAGAATTTTTCAGTACATAGAGAAGTGCCGTGTGCCGGATAATGGCAAAGAAGGTGGATGGGATGTTATTGTCCAGAATGATGATGGAATCGTGTTACCTGATGGAGATATGGTACATACGGTATATGTGGAAATGAAAAACAAGCATAATACTATGAATTCAGCGGCAGCGGGAAAAACATACATAAAAATGCAAAATCAATTACTGAATGATGATGATTGTGCATGCTTCTTAGTTGAAGCAATTGCACAGCGTTCTCAAAATACAAAATGGGAAACAACGGTAGATGGAAGAAAAGTCTCTCATAAGAAAATTAGAAGGGTGAGTTTAGATCAATTTTATTCACTGGTAACAGGAGAGGAAGATGCATTTTATCAGATGTGTATGATTCTTCCCCAGATAATTGAACGGGTTGTGAGCGAAAATAAGGAAATTAAGGTTCCGAATGATACGGTAATGGAAGAATTAACCAATATTGCTGATATGCAAGACAAAAAAACAGGAGATTTAGCAATGTCTGTTGCAATCTATCTTCTGGGATTTAGTTCATATATTGGATTTACTTATAATACCGGAGATACGGAAGAAAATTCTTTAAAACGATTATATGAATATGCAAAACAAATAAAAAATTAGAACATTATTTTTATCTCCATATAAGAGGAAATATAGAATGAAGGCAATTGAAGTGGCAGCAGCCATTATTTGTGATGGGAACAAGATCTTTGCAACGCAGCGTGGTTATGGAGAATTTAAAGATGGGTGGGAATTTCCCGGTGGAAAATTAGAAGCAGGAGAGACCGCAGAAGAAGCACTTGTTAGGGAGATAAGGGAAGAACTGGATACGGAAATTTCAGTGGGTGAGCTGATGGAAACGGTGGAATATGACTACCCAACCTTTCATTTGACGATGCACTGCTTTCTGTGTACCGTTAAATCCGGGAATTTGGTTTTAAAAGAACATAAGGCGGCCAAATGGCTGACACCGGACTTGCTAGATAGTGTGGCATGGCTGCCGGCAGACGAAGGGGTGATCCGGCGATTGAAGGTAAGATTTAAGTAGGGATTACGGTGTAAATAAAAATATTTTATCAAATATGTAATGATTGCTATTTTTAATTATAGTCTGAAAAGCAAAAGCACCCTGTAAGTGTAACACAGAGAAATACTGTGATTAGAACTTACAGGGTGCTTTTGCTTTAATAATAGATACAATCTTATTTTCAATCCACGAGGTTTTACCCTACGACATATTTTACTTTAGCAATATTATAGAACAAAATCAAGCTGTTTAACAGAAAATATTTCAAATGACATTTATTTTATAGATTGCTATTGACAATTTAAAATACAGATGTATAATAAATACATTCTTAGAAACGTAAAAATAGAAACCTAAAAAAAAAACCTAAAACAATTACACTTTAAAAGGGGACACAGCAAGGTAGATAGTTGCTATCTGTGTTCCAGAGAAACATATAAAGAATAAAGGCTAGTATAGACAGTAGTGTACACCTTAAAAAATAAGATTATATATTATGAAAAATGCACAAATAAATATTAGAATAAGTTGATTTTATAGCGAAAATGTC
>JAVWRQ010000014.1:27772-49673 GCA_036634775.1 Clostridium sp. | reverse complement strand
TATGAAAAATGCACAAATAAATATTAGAATAAGTTGATTTTATAGCGAAAATGTCGTACAATTGTATCTGCTAGTACAATATAATTTGACTATTTTAAATATATACAGGAATACAGAGGAGACGGATATGATAGCTCACATTAACGAACAAACAGGTGAAGAACAAACTGTAATTCAGCATTTGCTGGGTACAGCAGAAATTGCGGAGCACTTGGGACATCCGCTTCGTGTGGGCTCTCTTTCCAGAGTGACTGCTTTACTGCATGATTTGGGAAAATTTCGAAGCGCGTTCGAAGTATATCTGCGTGCAGCCGTGAAAGATTCGAAATCCGTGAAAAGAGGTAGTGTAAACCACAGCTCTGCCGGTGCTATTTACATACAGGACAAGTATTTTTGTAATGGTGAAGTTGAACAGTATACAGCTCAGATCATTGCAGTGGCTATTTTTTCACATCACGGTCTTATGGACTGCATGTCTGCTGATGGAAAAGATAATTTTCATAGGAGAATAGATGACAGAAGTGATTTAGATTATAAAGAAGTGTTGGAAAATTTTCGAAATAGTTCAATTTCCGAAGTGGAAATCAATCGATTATTTTATGAAGCGGTGCAGGAAGTGAAAGGTCACTTAGAGGCATTTAAAGAAAATAAAATCATAAAATCATTTGGTGTTTCACTATTGGAAAGAACTCTGCTATCGATTTTAATTGACTCAGATCGGTTAGACACGGCAATCTTTTGTGGGGAACGGACATCACAGGGATCGTGTGTATCACCCGTGGATTTACCGTGGGAACACCTTTCTGGCAATTTAGAATTATATTTATCAAACTTTCAAAAAAACGATAAGATTTCAATATTAAGAACAGCAATTGCCAAAGAATGTCTTGAGTTTGCAGCGAAATCAGACGGAATTTACCGATTGTCGGTTCCGACCGGTGGGGCAAAAACATTGAGTAGTTTGAGATATGCAGTTCACCATGCAAGAAAATACGAAAAAAAACGGATCTTTTACATTGCTCCTTATCTGAGCATATTAGAGCAGAACAGTCAGGTGTTTCGTAATGCATTAAAGGACGATTCTGTTATTTTAGAACATCATTCAAATGTAATTTTGGATGATGATGAAGAATCCGAGGCAGAGTTGGGACGCTATAAACATTTAACGGAAAATTGGGATAATCCAATTGTCTTGACTACGTTTGTACAATTTCTTGATACATTATTTTCCGACAGCACCCAATCGGTCAGGCGCTTTCACAATCTGATGGATTCGGTCATTATTGTGGATGAGATTCAGTCATTGCCAATTCATATGATTTCTATTTTTAATATGACCATGAATTATTTACACCTGATAGGCGGAACCACCGTTATTCTCTGTTCTGCCACGCAGCCAATCCTGGATCAAGTGAAACAACCGATTTATCTTACTCCACCGGAGGATATGATTGCAGACAAGCAGAGCTTGTACAAAAATCTCAAACGAGTGGAGATAGTAGAGAAGAAAGGACATCTGGATACCCAGGGCGTTTGCAAATTCGCATTAGAAATCATGAAGAACAGTAAAAGCCTGCTCATTATTTTGAACACAAAGTCAGCGGTCAGAAAGGTATTTGATGAATTAAAAGGGCATTATGATGAATCGGGAGATAAGGTATTACTGATTCATCTAAGTACTGTGATGTGCCCACAAAATCGGCTGGATTTAATTAGCCAGATGAAGGCGGAAATGTCTAATAGCGCCAATGATATTCCGGTTATTTGTGTCAGCACTTCATTAATTGAAGCTGGTGTAGATATATCATTTTCTTGTGTTATACGATCATTTGCAGGTCTTGATAGTATTGCGCAGGCAGCGGGACGCTGTAATCGAAATGGAGAAACACAGATGGGAACCGTGTACCTGATTCACTATAATGAAGAAAAACTGGGCTATTTAAAACAGATTGAAATTGCTGCTCAGTGCAGTGAAAAAATCGTAGATGACTATACAAATTATTCTGAGATCTATGATTATGATTTATTGTCACCAAAAGCAATGGACGCATTTTATCAGAACTATTACTATGGACAGTCACAGGTAAGATTGATGGATTATCCGATTGAGAAGTATCATACGTCGATGTTGGACTTGCTGAGGAGAAATCCACAAGGAGTACAGGCGTTTATAGGTATGCATCAGGATATCAATCCCAATCTGATGTTATATCAGGCATTTAAAACAGCGGGGCATGAATTTGAAGTGATAAATCAAAAAACGACAAGTGTCCTGGTGCCATATAGAGAAGGAAAAGATATAATTGCCAAGCTAAATGGAGAATTGGAACCGCATAAGCTGCCAAAGATACTCCGCAGTGCACAACGTTACACTGTTAATCTCTATGATAATCAGATGCGCAGATTAAATGAAAAAGATGCGTTGTACACTTTGACAAATGGTGGGATATTGGCATTAAAGGAAGGATTTTATGATGAAATGGTTGGACTGAACGAAGAGGGGACATTAGAGTTTTTGGAATTATAGAGGAGGGAATAAATTGGAAAAAGAAAACAGTATTGAATTCAAAGTTTATGGAAGGAGGGCCTTATTTTCGGATCCAATCACCAGAGTGGGGGGAGAAAAATTCAGCTATCAGATTCCTACCTATCAGGCATTAAAGGGAATTGCAGAAAGCATATACTGGAAGCCGACCTTTGTGTGGGTAATTGACTCGGTCCGGGTCATGAGGCGAATTCAGACGGAGACGCAGGGGATGCGGCCGATTGAGTATGCAGGAGGTAATACATTATCCATTTATACGTATTTGAGAGACGTGGAATATCAGGTTCGTGCTCATTTTGAATGGAATCTGAATCGACCGAATCTGGCAGGTGACCGTAATGAAAACAAACATTTTTTTGTGGCGAAGCGCATGTTGGAACGAGGTGGACGAAGGGATATTTTCCTTGGAACCAGAGAGTGCCAGGGCTATGTGGAACCATGTAGCATGGATGAAGGTGAGGGAGCTTACGATTCGACTGCAGAATTGTCATTTGGGCTGATGGTGCATGGGATGACTTATCCTGATGAGGCGGTGCGTGAGGAAGAAAAGGGAATGTTGACGGTTCGTTTTTGGCAGCCAGTCATGAGGCATGGAGTAATTGAATTTATTCGGCCGGAAGAGTGCCAGATTCGTAGAAAAGTTCGGGAAATGCAGATGATTGAGTTCGGAACTCATAATTTTTCCGGACTTGAGGAATTTGAAAGAGAGGGGGGAATACAGATTGGGTTGGATGCAGGCACTGTATGAAACATATGAACAATCAAAGCGTCTGGTAGGAATTGTAGATGACAGTGGGAAAGTACTGCTTCCTATTGCTCATTCGACTCAGAATGCCCAACTTGAAGTGGTGATTAATCTGAACGGAGATTATCAATCGGCAAAGCGGGTGGAGAAGATCAGCGCAGTGACCATTATTCCTGTAACGGAGGATTCGGGAAGTCGTTCCAGTGGAATTGCACCCCATCCATTATGTGATAAACTTTGTTATGTTGCCGGTGACTATTCGATTTATTGCGGAAAGAAAAAGGCAGAGGAGTATTACACCGCGTATATCACTCAGCTAAACGATTGGGTGGAGTCAGGATGTCATCCTTATGTTCTGGCAATCTATCGGTATTTAAGTAAGAGAACGTTGATAAGCGATTTGTGCACCGATGGAATACTGATATTAGATGATGATGGGCAATTAGATGAAAAGACAAAAATAGAAGGAATTGCGCAAGTAGATGCTTTGGTGAGATTTCGCATTCAAGATCATGATTTACTAGGTCTTGGTGAGGTGTGGAGAGAGCGACCGGTCTATGACGATTATATTCGGTATTACTTAACGAAGATAGAGCAGTATGATTTGGATTATATCACCGGAACGATTATTCCATGTTCGGATAAGCAACCATCTAAAATTCGTAATAGCGGAGATAAAACTAAGTTAATATCTGCCAATGACATCAGCGGCTTTACTTACCGTGGTAGATTTATTAATAAAAATGAAGCACTGTCGTTGGGATACATTCCGTCACAAGAAGCTCATAATGCATTAAAATGGCTGTTGAGTCGTCAAGGCTATATGCGAGCCGGAACTGCTATCGTAGTATGGAATGCAAAGAATAGTCCGATGCCGAACTGGTATAGCGATGCGGATGAAAATTTAGATGGAGAAAGCCAGGGGTGGAAGCCATACCTAGACAATGAATATGCTGAAGAGGTGAAGAAAGCGCTAGAAGGAAAATACGCTAATCTGTATACAGAAAATCCATTTCTTGCTGTAATATCTTTAGGAGCAGCAACACCGGGACGATTGGCTGTCACCTATTATCGGGAGATGCTGGGGTCGGATTTTCTGGAACGGTTGAGCCACTGGTATGGAACCTGTGCATGGGGGATGAGCTATAAATGTACGGAGGATAAAAAGATAAAAGTTTTCGCGCCAAGACCGGAGGATATCGCAGAAGCAGCTTATGGAACCGAACGCAGTGGAAAACTCTTCATGGATGACAAGTTAAAAAAAGAAACCATAGAACGATTATTGCCATGTATTATAGAAGGAAAGAAATTGCCACAGGATATTGTCTTAGCAGCATTTAATAATGCATCCAATCCGATTGCATTTAGCCGATATAATCGTGCAAAAATTAGAGATATTACATGTGCATTAATTCAAAAAAAGTGGATTGATTCGGGAAAAAGGGAGGGAGTCATCTTGGGATTAGATAGAAACGAAACGGATCGGGATTATTTATATGGTCGGTTATTAGCAGTTGCAGATAAAATGGAAAGTGATACATATTCAAATGAAGAAAAAGGAAAACGTGACACGAATGTAACCCGATATATGAGTATGATGAAACAAAATCCTGCCAAGACATGGTCTGTGATTTTGGGAAAACTGGCACCATACAAGAAAAAGCTAAAAAATGGACTTGGTATTAAGTATGATAAAGAGTTCCAGGAAATAGGCAATTTATTCACCCTTGAGACTTTTACCAACACCAAATCTTTAGGAGAAGGATACTGGTTGGGATACACCTGTGAGATGGCAGATTTATGGACAAAAAAAGAAAATGGAGGAACGACAAATGAATAATTTCACAAACAAAATTGATTTTGAACTAATTGTATCTGCAAGGAGAACAAATCCCAATGGAGATCCATTAAATGGAAATCGCCCCAGAGAGGATTTTGATGGTTTTGGTGAAATGTCTGATGTCTGTATTAAAAGAAAAATTCGTAACCGTCTACAGGATATGGGCGAATCAATTTTCGTTCAGTCAAATGAACGCTGTGATGATGGCTATGACAGTCTCAGTAACAGAGCTAAGAATTGTGCCGAATTAGCGGCAGCATTAAAGGCAAAGGATAATAATGCTTATGCCAAAGCCGCTTGTGAGAAATGGATTGATGTTCGTAGTTTTGGACAGGTATTTGCATTTAAAGATAAGAATGTTTCCGTAGGTGTCAGAGGACCGGTGTCGGTGCATCCGGCATTTACGGTATCACCTGTAGAAATTGTAGATAGTCAGATTACAAAGAGTGTTAATAGTGAACCGACGGATGGAGGAAAGTCTTCGGATACGATGGGAATGAAACACAGAATCGAATTTGGACTTTATATTATCAAGGGGAGTATTAATTATCAGCTTGCTGAAAAAACCGGATTTTCGGATAAAGATGCTGAAAAAATCAAAGAGGCATTGCGAACATTATTTGTGAATGACTGCTCGTCGGCAAGACCGGATGGAAGTATGGAAGTGAATAAATTATACTGGTGGAAGCACAATTGCCCGATGGGACAATACTCTACAGCAGCGGTACACCGTTTACTGGAGATAAAACGAAAGGATGAAGAAAAGAGACCAACAAGTATTGCTGATTATGATATCGCTGTACACACTTTAGATGGTTTAGAGATGGAGGTATATGAAGGATTATAAGGAAGATGATTTTTTAATGCTTTCGGGAATCCAACATTTTACATTTTGTCCCAGACAATGGGCACTGATTCATATAGAGCAACAGTGGAAAGAGAACTATTTTACAGTAGATGGATCTATATTACATGAAAATGCTCATGACCAAGGTTTTACAGAGAAGAGAAAGGATATTTTAATTACCCGTGGTATGCCGGTATTTTCGAGAATATTGGGCATCAATGGTACGTGCGATGTGGTAGAGTTTCATAGGGACAAAAGTGGTATTACGCTTTATAATTATGAAGGATTATTTCTTCCGGTACCTATAGAATATAAGCGGGGAAAACCAAAAGAACATGATGCAGATGCACTGCAATTATGTGCACAGGCTATTTGCCTGGAGGAAATGTTGGTTTGTCGAATTGAGAAGGGGTATTTGTATTACGGTGAAACCAAACGGCGCCAAGAAATATGGTTTGACAATGAACTGCGTAATAAAGTGGTGGAGATATGTGGGAAAATGCATGAATATTACGAGAAGCAGTTCACGCCTAAGGTAAAAACTTCAAAAGCTTGTAATTCATGTTCTTTAGCAGAAATATGCCTTCCCCAATTGAATCGTATTACTTCGGTGAAAGCATATATAGAACAGAGCTTTCAGGAGGATAGCATATGAGAAAACTCATGAATACATTATATGTGACATTGCCGGAGGCCTATCTTTCTCTGGATGGAGAAAATGTGGTTGTGCTGCGTGACGAGGAAACAAAAATCAGAGTCCCGCTTCATAATCTGGAGGGGATTGTTACATTTGGCTACACCGGAGCCAGTCCGGCACTCATGAGAGCTTGTGCGGATCAGAATATTGCATTGACATTTTTGACACAAAATGGCCGTTTTCAGGCGAGGGTTGTAGGGGCAATTAAAGGGAACGTAGTTTTGCGCAGGGCACAATATCGAGTAGCGGATGATAAAGAACGATGCCTTGAAATTTCCCGAAATTGTATTATTGCAAAGGTCTATAATGGGAAACATGTATTGGAACGGACGATAAGAGATCATAGTGAACGAGTCGATACAGAACAGATTAGAAAGATAACCATTCAGATGAATGAGAGTCTTTTGGCAATCAAAATGACAGAATCTTTAGATTCTCTTAGGGGATATGAGGGTGAGGCTGCTTCCCGGTATTTTTCTGTTTTTAATGAAATGATTCTGCAGCAAAATGAGGACTTTTCTTTTAGTGTTAGAAGTAAAAGACCTCCTCTTGATAATATTAATGCACTTTTATCATTTGTGTATACATTACTGGCTCATGATATTGCTGCAGCCCTGGAAACTGTGGGGTTGGATCCATATGTTGGATTCTTACATACGGATCGACCGGGAAGAATATCACTTGCACTTGATTTGATGGAAGAATTGCGTCCGTGTGTTGCAGATCGGTTTGTTATTTCTCTAATTAATAAGCGAATGATAAACGGCAGAGGATTTGAAAAACAAGAGAATGAAGCCGTTATCATGAGTGATGAAACTCGGCGAGAAGTATTAAAAAATTGGCAGATACGGAAACAGGATAAAATCATACATCCATTTTTAAAAGAAAAAATAGAATGGGGATTGGTTCCGTATGTTCAAGCAATGCTGTTAGCTCGTTATATCAGAGGGGACTTGGACGGATACCCATCATTTTTCTGGAAGTAGGTGAGTGAATGCTTGTCTTAATTACATATGACGTTAATACCGAGACGGCAGCAGGACGAACGAGATTACGAAAAATTGCAAAGGAATGTGTTAACTACGGTCAGCGAGTGCAAAATTCTGTGTTTGAATGTATCCTTGACTATGCTGAGTGTCGTGAAGTAAAGCATAAATTGGAGGAGCTTATGGATAAAGATAAGGATAGTCTCCGGTTCTACTACCTGGGAAATAATTATAAAGATAAGGTAGAACATATCGGAGCAAAGGAATCATTTGATATAGAAGGACCGCTTATTATTTAGATTAATGATGTGGGTATTGGTGCGAACCCCAAGCGCACATGGATTTACCGAGAGATTCGCACCGGAATTTGTGTTGAATAATGAAATTTGCTATGGTAAGTACTTGATTTATTTTATAAATTGACATAAAAGTGTACAAATACAACAAAGATGAAGCAAACGGTCAGCCGAAACTTTGTTGGAATTTGCGGTCGGGGCTCGCGAGAGCCCTGTGGATTGAAATCTGACGTCATCACCAAGGCTATTGATATTTTACGTCGGGGCTCGCGAGAGCCCTGTGGATTGAAATCGCAAAGCCCTGACGATAGATATGTACTCACACACGTCGGGGCTCGCGAGAGCCCTGTGGATTGAAATCGGCGGGTAAAAAATCCAAGGTACAAGACGCTGCCAGTCGGGGCTCGCGAGAGCCCTGTGGATTGAAATTTTTATTTGATAATTTTAATTTGTTGCCGTCTCGTGTCGGGGCTCGCGAGAGCCCTGTGGATTGAAATCCTCGCATTCGGCGAGCCATTTTTTAGCCGTGACGGGTCGGGGCTCGCGAGAGCCCTGTGGATTGAAATACCAAGTTCCATGATTCCAAGTGCAGCGGTAACCACGTCGGGGCTCGCGAGAGCCCTGTGGATTGAAATTAATTGAAGATACAGAACAATTCAGTAGAATTACTGTCGGGGCTCGCGAGAGCCCTGTGGATTGAAATTTTGACGTTCCCCCCTGCGGGGTAGTTTCTGGGGTCGGGGCTCGCGAGAGCCCTGTGGATTGAAATTTTTCAAGAAAAAGGAGATAATAATGACTAATTTGTCGGGGCTCGCGAGAGCCCTGTGGATTGAAATCATAGAGAAGCAATTTGCTTGCATTTCCATCCTAGTCGGGGCTCGCGAGAGCCCTGTGGATTGAAATAAGGAATATCCGCTTGACGATATGGCAGTACAGGGTCGGGGCTCGCGAGAGCCCTGTGGATTGAAATTATTGATGTTTTTAATGCTTGGCTTAATTTATAGTCGGGGCTCGCGAGAGCCCTGTGGATTGAAATATTCTTTGTATGATACATTAAGGCAAGTTGATAAGTCGGGGCTCGCGAGAGCCCTGTGGATTGAAATAGTATATAAAGTATAGAGACACAGAATTTTTTCGTCGGGGCTCGCGAGAGCCCTGTGGATTGAAATGTGTTTTACTTACGTTTATCTTATATATATAGTGTCGGGGCTCGCGAGAGCCCTGTGGATTGAAATTGTATTCCATTGTCCGCCGTCCGAAAAGCATAAATGTCGGGGCTCGCGAGAGCCCTGTGGATTGAAATAGATATGCAGAACACCACCGCCTTGACAGGTCAGTCGGGGCTCGCGAGAGCCCTGTGGATTGAAATTTTTTCGCTAAAATTATCCCTCTTTAGCTTACCAGTCGGGGCTCGCGAGAGCCCTGTGGATTGAAATCAATCAAAGTTGATAATAATCATATAGCTACAAAGTCGGGGCTCGCGAGAGCCCTGTGGATTGAAATGTTTCGAAAAGTCAATGCTAGTAGATATTTTTTGTCGGGGCTCGCGAGAGCCCTGTGGATTGAAATCTTCAGGTCTATTCCCTATCTAGGAGAGAATGTCGTCGGGGCTCGCGAGAGCCCTGTGGATTGAAATCAATAAAGTTACGGATGCTATGTTGGATTTTGCGTCGGGGCTCGCGAGAGCCCTGTGGATTGAAATTACGGTAGACACCTTGGAAGCTGCAGAAGAAGCGGTCGGGGCTCGCGAGAGCCCTGTGGATTGAAATATAAGCATAGCGGCCGTCTGTACGGCTTCGCACGCGTCGGGGCTCGCGAGAGCCCTGTGGATTGAAATCTTTCGGTTGCGCCCGTAGGGCGTTTTTATTTTGTCGGGGCTCGCGAGAGCCCTGTGGATTGAAATAATATTCTCATTTTGCTTTTTTGAAAAAACCAGGTCGGGGCTCGCGAGAGCCCTGTGGATTGAAATCATCATCCAATCAAAGTTTATGACACTTCTTTGAGTCGGGGCTCGCGAGAGCCCTGTGGATTGAAATAGGCATATTGTCCCTATAGTCAACTTCTTCATCCGTCGGGGCTCGCGAGAGCCCTGTGGATTGAAATAAACAGGGGGTACTGACTACCCGTGGTACAGCCCTGTCGGGGCTCGCGAGAGCCCTGTGGATTGAAATCTGACAACCAATAAGTTAGCATCAGGATATTTCGTCGGGGCTCGCGAGAGCCCTGTGGATTGAAATTGAATCAGGTATATCTAAATCTGCTAAGTCATATCGTCGGGGCTCGCGAGAGCCCTGTGGATTGAAATCCGTCGTCACATAAAATCGTATCACCTATCTTTAGTCGGGGCTCGCGAGAGCCCTGTGGATTGAAATTCCAAATTTAAAGGAACAGACCACTGGAATAATGTCGGGGCTCGCGAGAGCCCTGTGGATTGAAATTTCAAATGCCGCATGAACACCATACATCCAAAGCAGTCGGGGCTCGCGAGAGCCCTGTGGATTGAAATCTTTACTTAATTCAGAGGTTGTATCTATTGATGCGTCGGGGCTCGCGAGAGCCCTGTGGATTGAAATCTTGTTTAATTTCCTATTATAAATGCGAATAAGTTGTCGGGGCTCGCGAGAGCCCTGTGGATTGAAATAAAAAGTTGATTTAAAGTCATTTTAGCACGTATTGTCGGGGCTCGCGAGAGCCCTGTGGATTGAAATACAAACAAACGCCAATTGCCTATTCCGTAAGAAGGTCGGGGCTCGCGAGAGCCCTGTGGATTGAAATTTGAACAGGAAGTGTCTACCCCTTGATGTCTGATAGTCGGGGCTCGCGAGAGCCCTGTGGATTGAAATACGAAGCGGATGACCTGCATACTTTTCTTTACTTGTCGGGGCTCGCGAGAGCCCTGTGGATTGAAATGTTCAAACCTTTTGTATAAATCCCATATATAATCGTCGAGGCTCGCGAGAGCCCTGTGGATTGAAATTTTTTTATACATTGATTTACTATATCTTTTGTAGTCGGGGCTCGCGAGAGCCCTGTGGATTGAAATTGGGAGAGGGTCAGGGTCAGTCATTGTTTCTTTGTCGGGGCTCGCGAGAGCCCTGTGGATTGAAATTGAAATTTGGACCGGTTAACAATTAATGCATGAGTCGGGGCTCGCGAGAGCCCTGTGGATTGAAATTATTCGTAGCATATATGATCTTATGAAAAAATCTGTCGGGGCTCGCGAGAGCCCTGTGGATTGAAATTCACTCTTTAAAAAACGCTCTGCTCCCATCTCAGTCGGGGCTCGCGAGAGCCCTGTGGATTGAAATTGTTCGGCACTGAACGGTGGATTCATAATAATAGTCGGGGCTCGCGAGAGCCCTGTGGATTGAAATAATTTGCCGTTTTGGACGATGACGAGAAACTGATGTCGGGGCTCGCGAGAGCCCTGTGGATTGAAATATTTTTTTTGCCGTCTCATTATGCAAACTACTTAGTCGGGGCTCGCGAGAGCCCTGTGGATTGAAATACGACACCTTATAACACTGCAAGAAATCCCCCTAGTCGGGGCTCGCGAGAGCCCTGTGGATTGAAATCAACAACTTTGTTATAACTTATAAGGCGGTGTAAAGTCGGGGCTCGCGAGAGCCCTGTGGATTGAAATAAAATTCTGATTTACTTTTTGAAATAATTTTAGAGTCGGGGCTCGCGAGAGCCCTGTGGATTGAAATCAACCGTCAATTTTCATTAACTTGTGTGCAATCATGTCGGGGCTCGCGAGAGCCCTGTGGATTGAAATTAATAACTTTCTTGTCTCATCTTTACTACTCTTAGTCGGGGCTCGCGAGAGCCCTGTGGATTGAAATTGATGATGCACCGGCCTTAGAGGCTGCCCTCCACAGGTCGGGGCTCGCGAGAGCCCTGTGGATTGAAATTACTGTATTACAATTTGTTACAATTATATCTTTGTCGGGGCTCGCGAGAGCCCTGTGGATTGAAATCAAAGTCCCTCCGGGTTCCGGTGGTACTGATTCGTCGGGGCTCGCGAGAGCCCTGTGGATTGAAATCGCAACAATTGGATCTAAATATATCGTAGATAAAGGTCGGGGCTCGCGAGAGCCCTGTGGATTGAAATTAAGAACTGTCAAGTCTGACAGAAAAAATTCCCAGTCGGGGCTCGCGAGAGCCCTGTGGATTGAAATAAATTTTTCATTGAAACCAGAACCACGATACCCGGTCGGGGCTCGCGAGAGCCCTGTGGATTGAAATTACAATCCGATCAAACAAAATGCAGCTCACATTAGTCGGGGCTCGCGAGAGCCCTGTGGATTGAAATCAACAGACCCATTAGCATTATCAACCGAATCAAGATGTCGGGGCTCGCGAGAGCCCTGTGGATTGAAATGTGCCGGTTTTGTAAGATTTACTCAGTTAAATTGGTCGGGGCTCGCGAGAGCCCTGTGGATTGAAATACGATGCCGGACGTAATAACAGTGCTGCCGATTGTGTCGGGGCTCGCGAGAGCCCTGTGGATTGAAATCCTTATATGCAATGAAACGGCAAAGCGGTCAAAGTCGGGGCTCGCGAGAGCCCTGTGGATTGAAATACTAAATGATTTTTATGAAAAGATATGGAAACTATGTCGGGGCTCGCGAGAGCCCTGTGGATTGAAATTATTTCGAATCAACCGGATATAAAAAAGGGTGCCGTCGGGGCTCGCGAGAGCCCTGTGGATTGAAATATACTGTATCTTATAGAAGTTAGCCCCGTTAGGTGTCGGGGCTCGCGAGAGCCCTGTGGATTGAAATGGTTTGGATAAAATAACCTAAGCCCCATTAAATGTCGGGGCTCGCGAGAGCCCTGTGGATTGAAATCTACTATTTTATTAATTTTGTCTATCGTTTACGGGTCGGGGCTCGCGAGAGCCCTGTGGATTGAAATCACTGCTGCCCCAACATAGCTTTTTGTTATATTTGTCGGGGCTCGCGAGAGCCCTGTGGATTGAAATTATAAGATACAGTATGAATACTCTACTAAATTACGTCGGGGCTCGCGAGAGCCCTGTGGATTGAAATTCCTACTGTATCTACAGTAGAACAGATTTCATTAGTCGGGGCTCGCGAGAGCCCTGTGGATTGAAATTGGTATAGTAGATGCTGAATTACTAAGACAGTTATGTCGGGGCTCGCGAGAGCCCTGTGGATTGAAATAGCCCTTGACACGTCCAAACATTCCGCAGGAATTGTCGGGGCTCGCGAGAGCCCTGTGGATTGAAATCCGAATATCACACCATGAAATACAACCTTTTTCGTCGGGGCTCGCGAGAGCCCTGTGGATTGAAATCCGCCCATGTGGCGCCGGATGCCAGTAAGTTAATCGTCGGGGCTCGCGAGAGCCCTGTGGATTGAAATATAATATATTGGTCATAGTGTCGGTTGTTATAACGTCGGGGCTCGCGAGAGCCCTGTGGATTGAAATTCTGCGATTATCTCCGAGTATTGCCGCAAACTCCCGTCGGGGCTCGCGAGAGCCCTGTGGATTGAAATATAATCAGATTTGGAAAAATAATAATTTACAAAGTCGGGGCTCGCGAGAGCCCTGTGGATTGAAATTGGACAGCGGCTAAAGTCTCACCAGTTAAAAGACGTCGGGGCTCGCGAGAGCCCTGTGGATTGAAATCCACAGGTGCACCTCTACAGTATCGGTCTTTAAGTCGGGGCTCGCGAGAGCCCTGTGGATTGAAATCTGAGCTATGGAAAAAAGCAGGCTATACAGATAGAGTCGGGGCTCGCGAGAGCCCTGTGGATTGAAATAAGCGAGCGATTGTATTTGTATAGGTATCCGTCAGTCGGGGCTCGCGAGAGCCCTGTGGATTGAAATATCCCAAGTAGTGATGAGGACGGTGGAAGGATTACGTCGGGGCTCGCGAGAGCCCTGTGGATTGAAATCTGGTTGGGTTAATAATGGTTGGTCAGAATGTAAGTCGGGGCTCGCGAGAGCCCTGTGGATTGAAATTTCAACCGTGTTATTTCGGGCAACACGTCACCGAGTCGGGGCTCGCGAGAGCCCTGTGGATTGAAATTGCTCTAGGATAGGTAATGGCATACCTATAACTTGTCGGGGCTCGCGAGAACCCTGTGGATTGAAATCCATTATTCCCTAATCAATTAAATGTTAATTTATATCGGGGTACTTGTAAGAATCCCATAGATTGAAAATTTTAGAATATTTTTTTATAATAAATAATGGCGGAAGATAAATGATTAAAGAAGAACGGCAGGAACGTAAGTTAATAGATAAATAATTTTCCCATAACGTATTTTGACTTAAAATGAAGAAGAAAAAGGAGACACTTTTATGAACTTGAATACGATTCATCACATTGCTATTATAGCATCCGACTACGAGAAATCCAGAGACTTTTATGTCAATAAACTGGGATTCCAAGTGATAAGGGAGAATTATAGAGAAGAGAGGAACGATTATAAATTAGATTTAAAGATGGGAGACTGCGAATTGGAGCTTTTTGCTATAAACGGAAGTCCGGAGCGCCCCAGTTATCCGGAAGCCTGTGGCCTCCGGCATCTGGCATTTCGAGTAGACGGCATCGAACAAATTATATCCGAGTTAAATGAAGTGGGAATAGAAACGGAACCCATACGTATTGATGAATTTACGAATAAAAAGATGACATTTTTCAAAGATCCGGATGGACTTCCGCTGGAGTTACATGAGTAGTTAACTGATCCAGAGATTGAAAATGATAACCCATGCCTTCCCACTTAGTCAAAAGTTCGTCTAAAATGGCGGCATTCGTGGAGGATGTACTGTGAAGAAGGATAATAGCACCCGGGTGAACGCGTCCTAACAGCTTTTTGAACGCTTCTTCCCTGGTGGGTTGTTTATCCTGATACCAATCTACATAAGCCAAACTCCAAAAGATGGTTTTATATCCCAATTCCTGCGCCATTTTTAGGTTCGCCTGACTGTATTTTCCTTGAGGTGGGCGGTAATATTTTCGTAATGGCTGTCCTGTCATTTGCTGATAAAGCACTTCCATATCTTGCAATTCCTTTGAAAACGCCTCCTTAGTGGATATTTTGGACATATCCGGGTGATGGTAAGTGTGATTTCCTACTATGTGCCCCTCTGCTACCATACGTTTTACTAAATCGGGACTGGTAGATAAATAGTTTCCGACAATGAAAAATGTGGCCGGAACATTATGTTTTTTTAAGGCGTCCAAAATGGCCGGAGTATTGCCATTTTCAAATCCCGCATCAAAAGTCAAATAAAGTACTTTCTCTTTCGAATTCCCCGTATAGTAAGCATCAAAAAGCTTTAGTTCATCCGACGTGGCATTTGCTATAGGCGGCTGCCCTTCCTGTTGAAAACTCAATCCCCAGTTTCCGTCTGCTGAAGTTTGGATTGCTTTAACTTCATGTCGATGAACAAGCTGTGCAGCAAACTGCCCGATTGCAAACGAGGCAATAAATAGAATCGTAACTTTGATTATCATTTTACCGGATAATTTAGGTATTTTCATAAACACCGCCAAATACCGACTTTTTAAAATTATATTATCCGGCGTTCATATAAATACCTTGTTTTACTTTATTTTAATAATTTACCCCCTTGACAGATGAAAATGTAACAACTATAATTACAGTATAAACTGAAACTATAATAATTACAGAATAAACTGGAAACCAGAAGCCAAAAACCAAAATCGAAAGTAAAAGTCGGAAAGCATGGAGGAAAATTATGAGATTCAGGAAAAAAGCATTTACAATAGCAGCTGTTATCAGTATTTTAACTATTTTTACATTATTGGCAGGGTGTGGAGAATCCAACAAATCGCAGGCATCTCAAGAAACTCAGTCTTCACAGGCATCTCAAGAAACTCAGTCTTCACAGACATCTCAAGAAGATCAGTCTGTACAGGAAACTCACGCAGCATTGCCGGACAAGAACAACGTATTTGGTGAATTTACTTCGGTTGCATTGGATGGAAAAGCAGTAGATCAGGAGATATTCGCAAATGCTGATCTTACGATGGTAAAACTGTGGGGAACATTTTGTGGTTACTGTATTAACGAGATGCCAGCTCTGGGCGAACTGAATAACGAATATAAAGATCAGGGATTTCAGATTGTAGGGATACTCACAGACGTAGCTGACCCGGCTAGTCAAGAGGCAAAAGATGCTGTAAGTATCGTAGATACAACAAAAGCTAACTATACTCACATTCTTTTAACCGAAGAATTATACTCGGTGATCGCGGGTTCGTCTGTACCTACAACCATATTCTTAGATAAAGATGGAAATAAGGTGGGAAAAATATATGCCGGTGCAAGAGACAAGGAAAAGTGGGATACCATTATTAAAAATATGTTAGAACAAGTGAAAAAATAAAATGTAGTTTGGTTTGGGAAAGGACGTGAGAAGATGACAAGTGAATTTGCAATAGCGGTTCATGCATTGGTCTATCTGAATCATAAAGAAATAACCTTGGCTAGCGATACTCTTGCAGAAAATGTCTGCACGAATCCGGCACGTATTCGTAAGGTGATGGCAAAATTAAAGAAAAGTAATTTAGTAAAAACAAAAGAGGGAATCAATGGCGGATATCATATGCTAGGTGATGCAAAAGATATCAGTCTGGGTCAAATTTGCCGAGCACTTGAGATCGAGCCGGTATCGGTATCCTGGAATTCGGGAGATGCAGAGATGAATTGTCAGATAGCTTCCGGTATGGCAGGAATTATGGAAGAAATCTATCGGGATTTAAATGAAATATGCAAAAAACGACTGGATAAAATCACAATTCAGGACATCGATAATGCAATTTTTAAATCTGATAAAACTTGATGTAACCCATTATTTTACCTTGCAAAACACCATATATTGTGTTACCATATATGAACATGACGATATATAGGAAGAGAAAGAGGAGCAAGGATGATAGTTGAAGAATGGTTGGGTCAAGATAATCGATTGGGTATGGACATTTGGGAGAAGAAATATCGTGATGGCGAAGAGAACTTTGATCAGTGGATCGACCGGATCAGTGGCGGCAATAAAGAAATTGCAGAATTAATTAAAGAAAAGAAATTTTTGTTCGGTGGTCGGATTTTATCCAACCGCGGTTTGCAGCAACAGGGTAGGAAAGTAACATTTTCCAACTGTTATGTAGTTGCACCACCGGAAGATGAGATAGAGAGTATTTTTGAATGTGCGAAAAAATTGGCTCGTACTTATAGCTATGGCGGTGGGTGCGGAGTCGATATTTCTAAACTTAGCCCCAGAGGCGCTAAAATCAATAATGCAGCGAAAGAAACCAGTGGTGCAGTATCTTTTATGGAACTGTATTCCCTAGTGACAGAACTGATTGGTCAGAACGGACGAAGAGGCGCGCTGATGATTTCTATCGATTGCTCCCATCCGGATGTGGAAGAATTCATTGGACTAAAGACCGATTTGGACAAGGTAACAAAAGCTAATATTTCGATTCGACTCAGTGAAGATTTCATGGAAGCCGTGAAAGAGAATAAAGAATATCAACTGCATTACATGAGAGAAGCTACCGGGGAGACACTGGAAAAAACAGTTAATGCCAGAGAACTTTTTAGAAAAATAGCAGAAGTCAACTGGGATTATGCTGAACCCGGAGCTTTATTTTGGGATCGGATTTCCAACTGGAATTTATTGAGCAATACAAAAGAGTTTTCCTATGCCGGCGTGAATCCATGTGCAGAAGAACCACTTCCGGCAGGTGGAAGCTGCCTGCTTGGCAGTATTAACTTATCCGAATTTGTATCCAATCCATTCACCGATACGGCGTTTTTTGATTTCGATGCATTTAAAAAATGTGTCGGTGCTTCGGTAGTTGCCTTAAATGAAGTATTAGAAGAGGGGTTACCTCTGCATCCGCTTCCTGAACAGCAGGAAAGTGTGGAGATGTGGCGTCAGATTGGCTTGGGAATTATGGGTATGGCGGACACTCTGATTAAACTGGGCATTATTTATGGTGAAGAAGAAGCAGTAGAACTTTGCGATAAGATTGGCTTTGCTATGGCGGATACTGCGCTTGCAGCTTCGGCAAAACTGGCAAAAGAAAAAGGAACATTTACGGCATGTAACATCGATGAGATTATGACTACGGAGTATTTTAAAGCCAATACCACAGAGAAAACGCAGGAATTGGTACGTAAATATGGTCTTCGCAACTCTCAGCTTTTAACCATTGCCCCCACAGGGACTCTTTCCACGATGTTGGGGATTTCCGGTGGAATTGAACCTATTTATGCGAATTATTATGAAAGAAAAACAGAATCACTTCATGGAACGGATGTATATTATAAGGTTTATACAAAAATCGTAGATAACTTTATGAAACAGAATAATATAAAAGACGATGCCGGTTTACCTGGATATTTTGTGACGGCCATGACATTAGAGTACCGCCAGAGAATCGATATGCAGTCGGTATGGCAGAGACATATTGATGCATCGATCAGTTCCACGGTAAATGTACCTAGTAGTTTCACCATCGAAGAGACAGAGAGTCTGTATTTGTATGCATATGAACAAGGATTAAAGGGAATTACCATTTTCCGCGATGGCTGCAAACGAACCGGAATTCTAACGACGAAAGAGACAAAACGGGTGATCGCCGGGGATGGTCTAAAACGTGGTGAGATTATTCTGGTGACCGATGATGTGGTGGGCAAGAAACGTAAATTGATTACCGGCTGCGGCAGTTTACATTGTATTGCCTTATTTGACCCACATACAGGTGCTCTTTTAGAAA
Source organism: Clostridium sp. (assembly GCA_036634775.1). GTDB lineage: Bacteria > Bacillota > Clostridia > Lachnospirales > Lachnospiraceae > Otoolea. Next base: position 30,925 of record JAVWRQ010000014.1, on the reverse strand, counting down.
CTTATTTGAGCAAAGGCTCTACAGGCGGCTGTAATAACTTCATGATTGGTCTTTCACGTATGATCTCGATTAGTGCCAGAGCCGGCATCGATATCGAAACAATTGTAGATCAACTGAACTCTACCGGATCCTGTCCGTCTTATACCGCACGCCGCGTATCCAGAAAAGATACCAGCAAAGGTGCTTGCTGCCCGATGGCAGTGGGTATTGCCTTAATGGAGATGTATAACGAGATGCAGGACGAACTCCAAGAGAAAAAAGATAGGGGCTCCAAGAGTACTAAGACAGCACCAAAACCTATCGCGGTAGCCATTCCCGAAGCAGGAAAACTCTACTGTCCGGAATGTGGAGAACCCCTTGTTTTTGAAGAGGGCTGCAATATCTGCAAAAGCTGCGGATGGAGCAAGTGCCAGTAGTTTTTAGCATATAATAAAAGAAAAGAACAGGAAGTCGCGTGTAGCATGGCGATTTCCTGTTCTTTCCCATTATAGAATATGATTACCGGTGTAGCTATATTCTTAATTTATGTAATAGGAAAGTGCTCCTATTACATAAAAACGCTCCGCTGTGGATGCGCACTCCGCGCTAAAGCAGACTCTTTATCCAGATGTGAATGTTACTCTGCATTTGTGAATATACTGCTATGAGCATGAAAAATCAGGCAAGTTTGAAAACAAATTTCATACTTGCCTGAATGCGCGTAAAAGAGGCACAAATGGAGGAGATTATGCAGATATATGTAGTACGGCAGGGAGACAATGTAGATGAGATTGCCGCTTTATTTGGGATTCCGGTAGAGCGTCTGACTTGGGATAATCAGATTGAGCCACCCTATCCATTGGCAGTAGGGCAGGCTTTGCTCATTCGGGAAGAGGCAGATCTGACCGGAGAAATGAGTGAAACGATAGGGGGAGTAGGAAATTATGGACCGTATTTCCCACTGGATACGGGGGGATATGCCTATCCATATATCGATGAGAAGATACTGACCGAGACGCTTCCTTATCTGACGGAACTGCAAGTTTTTTCTTATGGTTTTACCGAAGAAGGAAACCTGATTCTTCCGCAAGAGGATGTAAATCGGATGATCAAAGCTGCCTTATCCTGGGGAACGCGCCCCATGCTGGTGCTGACACCGCTGGGGGCAGATGGACATTTTAATAATGCACTTATTTCACAATTGGTGAACAATACAGATATTCAGCAAAAGCTGATTCGTGAACTGTGGGAGGAATTACAGGATAAACAGTATGGCGGGGTAGATTTAGATTTTGAATACATATTGGCAAAGGATCGGGTGGGTTATGCTGCATTTGTGATGCGGGTCAGAAAGACACTTAATTTTTATGGTTATAAAGTTACGGTAGCTCTGGCACCCAAAACATCTAAATCACAAAAAGGTCTTTTATATGAAGCAATGGACTACAAACTATTGGGAAAAGCAGCGAATCAAGTGCTGCTTATGACGTATGAGTGGGGGTATACATATGGACCACCCATGGCAATCGCTCCCATTGATCAGGTTCGACGCGTGGTAGAATATGCAGTAACAGAAATCCCCAAAGAAAAAATCAACCTTGGGATTCCAAATTATGGCTATGACTGGCCATTGCCCTATCAACGTGGGACTACAAAAGCACAGAGCATAGGAAGCAAAGAGGCAGTTCGAATTGCTATTATGAACGGTGCAAAAATTCAGTTTGATGCGACATCCCAGTCACCCTATTTTTACTATTGGAAATATGGAATTCAGCATGTGGTATGGTTCGAAGATGTGCGAAGTATCGCTGCCAAGTTTGAATTAGTTAAGGAATTCAAACTAAATGGAGTTGGGTACTGGCAAATCATGACTCTCTTTCGGGCAAACTGGCTGCTGGCAGAATCGGAATTTTTGATTCAAAAACAGGTAATTACAGAAAAATTATGAGAATATCCTTGTTAAAATCCGCAGAACCGTTTATTCTATAAGAAATAATACTTAACGGATAAAACAGGAGGAACTATCTTGGAGTATACCTATTATCAGCTGCTATGGTTTTTTATTATTTATTCATTTATGGGGTGGTGTGCCGGAGTTATCATTTCGGCATTTCGAAAAAAGAAATTTGTTAATACCGGATTTCTAAATGCTCCAATTTGTCCGGTCTATGGCGTTGGCGCATTGGCATTTTCTGTATTTTTGCCGGAACTGAGTCATCGATTATTTTTCCTGTTTCTCGGTGGTATGATTATATCCGCTTTTCTCACCTTTGTCACCGGATTTTTATTGGAACGAATTTTTCATAGACGATGGTGGGATTTTACAAAGAGCCGCTTTCAATTTGAAGGATATATCAGCTTGCCTTATGCGGCAGCCTACGGTCTGGCAGCGGTTGTCTGTATTCGCTTTACGAACCCGTTGATTGCCAATTTGACAAATCTAATTCCTATATGGTTGGGAAAAACGATTTTATTGGTTGTTTACATCCTTTTTGCCATTGATTTTTCGGGGTCGGTGGCAGCCATTCTACGGCTGCGTTCCCGTGTAAAGCAATTTGCCGAGATGACAGAGAATGTGACGGAAAACCTTCAGAAGGTTTCGGATACATTTGGAACTGCAATCACAGAGCGGATTCAGCACAGAATGATGAAAGCTTATCCCAGTTTGGAAACCGGGAATCTTTTAGAGGTAAAGAAGAACATTCAACCCATAGAACAGACCACCTTTGCGGTGGGGTGCTGCTTCTATAAACTGGTGGGACTCTTTTTTATTGGGGCGTTTTTAGGCGATATCACAGAAACGATTTTTTGCTATGCTACGACCGGACGTTTGATGAGTCGCAGCAGCGTGGTGTACGGGCCGTTCAGCATCGTATGGGGATTGGGATGTGCTATATTAACCGCATTTCTCTATAAATATAAAGATAAAAATGACCGGTATATTTTCTTCAGTGGCATGGTACTTGGCGGAGCCTATGAATATATATGCAGTGTATTTACTGAACGGGTATTTGGGACAATCTTCTGGGACTACAGTGGATTTCGGTTCAATCTGGGTGGCAGAGTCAACCTGTTGTTCTGTTTTTTTTGGGGAATTGCTTCCGTTGTATGGCTGAAAGGAATTTATCCAAAGCTATCATCTTTGATTGAAAAAATACCGAAAAAAGCGGGAAC